>NZ_WFLL01000007.1:0-165128 GCF_009208755.1 Janthinobacterium sp. FT14W
CCGTGGCCCTGCTGGATGCGGCCCCGCTCGACGCCCGCCATTGCAGCTACCTGGCCGGCTGCGCCGACACGCCGGTGGCGCTGCGCCTGCGCGGCGGCAGCATCGAGACGGCCTGGTCGCCGGACGGCGATGGACGCACGGCCTGGCAAGGCGCCGTGCCGGCCGGCGTGGAAGCCTGCTACCTGCCCGTCGCGCATGGCGACCTGCTGCTGCAAAAAGAGTACTACCCGGCCATCGCGCAACTGCTCGACAGCGGCCAGGGCGCTGGCCTGTCCCGGCGCCCGCCGCACGCGCCCGGCGGCATTCCGCCCCGCTTCCGCCCGTACGCGCCCGACGCGCAGCCGCTGTACCCGCAGCCGCAGGAACTGCTCGACGCCGCCATCGGCGCCGCCGGCCCCGCCAGCGCGCCGGAGATCTGCACGCCGCAGCTGAGCCTGTCCGTCATCCACGGCAGCATGGCTTCGGCCGACGCGCCCGTCATGAGCGGCTGCTATGCGTATGAATCGCTGCGCGGCAGCATGAGTTTCCTGGATCGCCTGCTGGCCGGCAAGCTGCAGGAAATCCACGCGCTGGGACGCTTTCCCCAGCGCCCCGACGCGGCCCTGGTGGTGCTGCAGCCCGATGCGGCGCGCCGGCCCGGCGGCGCCATCGTCATCGGCCTGGGCGCGCTGGGAGAACTGACGCCGGGCGAACTGGCGCGCGCGTTTGCCGGCGGCCTGCTCGAATACGCGTGCGTCTGCCTGCAGGTGCGCGCCGCCGGCCGCGTGCCGGCGCCGCCGGCGGGCGAACACGGCTTGCGCGTGGCCAGCCTGCTGTCCGGCTCCGGCTATGGCGGCTTGAGCATCGCCCTGTGCGCGCGCGCCCTGATCGACGGCGCGCGCAGCGCCAACCGGCGCCTGGAAGACGCGGGCATGGCTTGCCGCATCGGCCATATCGCCATCTACGAACAGTCCGAGGCGCGCGCCATCGCCGCCGCCGTGGCCATCGAGCAGATCATGGCCGAGGCCCGCTACCAGGGCAGCTTCGCGTTCGAGCAGCGCATCCGCCACAGCCCGGGCGGCTACCGGCGCATCCTGCCCAGCCTGAGCGGCGACAACGGCTGGCGCCGCGTGCAGATCGTCGCCGCGGATCTCTCGGGCGCCCTGCGCTTCACCGTGCTGACGGACCGCGCCCACAACAGCGTCGACGAAGAGCCGAACCAGCGGCAGGCCGTCGATGGCCTGATCATGGATGCCACCGACAACACCACCGACCAGCCGGGCCTGTCGCGCGCCCTGTACGAACTGATGCTGCCCAATGGCCTGAAGGCGGCCATCCCCGAGATGCGCGGCCTGATCCTGGCCGTCGACCAGAGCGCCGCCATCTATCCGTGGGAATTGATGCGCGACGAGGCGGGCAGCGAGGAAAGCCCGCTGTCGACGCGCATCGGCATGGTGCGCCAGCTGGCCAGCCTGCGCGAGCAGCCGCCCGCCGTCAGCCCGCCCAGCAACAGCGTGCTGGTGATCGGCGACACCGATTCCGGCCTGCCCGAGCTGCCCGCCGCGCAGGCCGAAGCGCAGGACGTGGCGCGCATGTTCGGCGCCTATGGCTACCAGGTGCGCGAGCTGCTGCGTCCGCAGGCGCAGCGGGTGCTGGTGCACCTGTTCGACGAGCGCTATTTCGCCATCCACCTGGCCGGCCACGGCGAAGTGGCGGGCCCCGGCATCGCCCATACGGGCCTGGTGCTGGGACCGAAGACGCGGCTGACGGCGGCGCAGGTGGGCAAGCTCAAACGCGTGCCGCAATTCGTCTTCATCAATTGCTGCCACCTGGGCGACATGCGCCCGGACGCCATCGCGCCGTGGTCGAAACTGGCCGCCAGCCTGGCCACGGCCTTCATTGAAATGGGCTCGCAGGCGGTGATCGCGGCCGGCTGGCGCATCGACGACCAGGCGGCCAGCATCTTCGCGCACAGCTTCTATCACGCCATGCTGAGCGGCGAATACTTCGGCGACGCCGTGCGGCTGGCGCGCGAAGCGGCCTACCTGCAGTTTCCCGCCTCGAACACCTGGGGCGCCTACCAGGCGTATGGCGACGACCGCTACCGTTTTCCGAACACGCAGAGCCGGCCCTGGCAGGCGCCCGACTACCACTACCACGGCCACCTGCTGGCCGACCTGGAAACCCTGCATGCGCGCCTGGCGGGCGCCGATCCTGCGCGCCGCGCGGCCATCGAGGAAAAGCTGGACAGCATCGAGGAAGCCGTGCGCGCGCGCTTCTTCGGCTGCGCCGACATCCGCGAAAACATGGCCGCCACGCGGGCCGGCCTCGGTGGCCTGGACAACACCTTGCGCGCCATCGAACACTACCGGGCGGCGCACAGCGCGGCCGACGGCAAGGTGGGCTTGCGCGCGCTGGCGCACTGGGCGGAACTGGAGATACGCCAGGGCGCGGCCCTGTGCGGCATCGATGCGGGCGCCGGCATCGACGTGCCGGCCGTGCCCGACCCGGTACAGGGACGGCAGCTGCTGCACGATGGACGCCGGCATATCGACCTGCTGGTGGCGCTGTCGCCCACGGCGCAGCGCCTGGCCCTGCTGGGACGCTACTGGGCCCTGCAGGCACGCCTGGCCTGCGCGGGGGGAGGCTCCGGCACGCCGGCCCTGCGCGCCATGACGGAAGCCTGCCTGGCTGCGCTGGAAGAGGCGCGGCTGCGCAGCGGCGTGGCCGACTGCGACCTCGTTTTCCAGGCGCTGGCGGGCGCCCTGCTGCTGAAAGCCCATGGCGACAGCGGCGCCTGGCGCGCGCTCGATGCGCAGCTGGGCGAGCTGCTGCACGACGCCATCGCGTATGCGCGCCAGCGCCACGCGGACGAACACCGCGCCATCGACGCGGGCGCCCCGTGCGCGCCGCCCTGCTGGCGGCCCTGTGGCAGGTGCCGGACGGCCGGCCCTTCGACGCGCCCGCGCGCGCCGCCTTCCTGGCGCTGTACCACGACGCCGTGCGGCGCCACGGCAGCATCGGCGAACCCGAAGCCATCGCCGTGCCCCTGCGCTTCCTGCTTGAACTGCTGCCGCCCGACAGCGCGGAAACCGGCTTGCGCGGCGCCGTGCAGGCGCTGGCCAGCCAGTTGCAGGCCTCACTGCCCGGCATTCACCTGAGCAGCCTCAGCCAGGCACCACTCCGTAGTGGCGCGCATAGCGCTCGTCCAGATTCGCCAGCGGCATCATCATGAACATGTCGGCGCTTTCGAAATCGGGGTCCCAGGCCGGTTCGCCGCAAATCCAGGCGCCCGAACGCAGATAGCCCTTGATCAGCGGCGGCACTTGCGGCTTGTGCGCCGCTTCCACCTTGTGGATGGGGAAAGGCAGGTGCGGCGTGACGCGGTATTCGGCGGGCGCCATGTGCTTTTCGGCCAGCGCCTGGTACACGGCGACGGCGTTATGCCCGCCATCGGCCAGGCTGATGCTGGCGCAGCCCACCAGATAGTCGCAGCGCTCGCGGCGCATGTATTCGGCCAGGCCGGACCACAGCAGCATGATCACGCTGCCGCCCCGGTATTTCGGGTGGATGCAGGCGCGGCCCGCTTCGACCATGCGTCCGCGCAGATTCTTCAGGCGGCTCAGGTCGAACTCGTTTTCCGAATACAGGCGGCCGATCTTGGCTGCCTTGGCGGCGCTCAGCACGCGGTAGGTACCCACCACTTTCAGGGTATCGGCGTCACGCACGATCAGGTGATCGCAGTGCGCGTCGAATTCATCGCTGTCGAGGCCATCGGCATTGGCCAGCGACGTCAGGCCCATGGTCTCGATAAACACCTTGTAGCGCAAACGCTGTACTTCGCGCAGTTCCGCCGCTGTAGTGGCCTGGCTCAGCACCAGTTGAACCGGCCTGGCCTTGGCTTCGTTTGACGCGCTGATATTTTGCATGGTTTCATCCCCTGTGATCAAGACGACTCCAGCGTACTTGTCTAATATGTCAGGAAAATGACAGCCGAATGTCATTTCCATGACGCAAGACAATGTCATGCGGGGATCGTGCATAATTACCACACTCGCCCAGCAGGAAGACAGCATGAAAGACCCGGACGCACCGCACATCACGCCCTACACCAGGCCCGCCGCCGGCTGGGACGCGCTAAAACACGTGGCCATCAGCCTGCGCCAGGAACGGGTCGCGCCCGGCAACCTGAAAGCCCTGTTGTCGCAGAACCAGCCGGACGGCTTCGATTGCCCCGGCTGCGCCTGGCCGGACCGCAACCACGCCTCCACGTTTGCCTTTTGCGAAAACGGCGCCAAGGCCGTCGCCGCGGAAGCGACCAGCCGCCGCGCCGGCCCCGCACTGTTCGCCAGCCATACCGTCGCGCAGCTGCTGGAACAGTCGGACTATGCGCTCGAACAGCATGGCCGCCTGACGGAGCCGATGGTCTACGACGCGGCCAGCGACCGCTACGTGCCCATCGCCTGGGAAGACGCCTACGCGCTCGTGGGACGCCATCTGCGCGCCCTGCCCGACCCGGACCAGGCCGCGTTCTACACGTCGGGGCGCGCCAGCAACGAGGCGGCCTTCCTGTACCAGCTGATGGCGCGCCTGTACGGCACCAACAACTTCCCCGACTGCTCGAACATGTGCCACGAGGCCACCAGCCGCGGGCTGCCCGCCACCGTGGGCATCGGCAAGGGCACGGTGACCCTGAACGACTTCGAACTGGCCGACACCATCCTCATCTTCGGCCAGAATCCCGCCACCAACCACCCGCGCATGCTGGGCGAGCTGCGCGAGTGCGCGCGCCGCGGCGGCAGCATCGTCTCCATCAATCCCCTGCGCGAACGGGGCTTGCAGCGCTTCATGGACCCGCAAAGCGCGCTGGAAATGGCGACCCTGGGCAGCACGCCCCTGGCCGGCCTGTTCGTCCAGCCCACTTTGGGCGGCGACTTCGCCCTGATCAAGGCCGTCGCCAAGCGCGTCGTCGAACATGACGATGCGGCGCAGGCGGCCGGCACGCCCGCCGTCATCGACCACGCCTTCATCCTGGAACACTGCAGCGGCTTCGAAGCCTTCCGCGACGACCTGCGCATGGAAAGCTGGGAGCTGCTGCTGCGGGAGTCGGGCGTGGCGCGCGAACAGGTCGAGGCCTTGACGGACATCTTCGTCAAGGGCCGGCGCATCATCGCCACCTGGGGCATGGGGCTGACGCAGCACAAGCACAGCGTGGCGGCCATCCGCATGCTGTCGAACCTGATGATGTTGCGCGGCCAGATCGGCCAGCCCGGCGCGGGACTGTGCCCCGTGCGCGGCCACTCCAACGTGCAGGGCGACCGCACGGTGGGCATCGAGGAAAAGCCCGCCGGCGCCTTCCTCGACCGCCTGGGCCAGGTCTACGGCTTCGAGCCGCCGCGCAAGCATGGCCACGACGTGGTGGCCACCATCGAAGCCATGCAGCGCGGCGACGTCAAGGTGTTCATCGCCCTGGGCGGCAACTTCGCCGCCGCCACGCCCGATACGCCGCTGACCTTTGCCGCGCTGCGCCAGTGCGCGCTGACGGTGCAGGTGGCCACCAAGCTCAATCGCAGCCACCTGGTCATCGGCAAGGAAGCCTTGCTGCTGCCCACCCTGGGGCGCACGGAAATCGACCTGCAGCACGGCGTGCCGCAGGGCGTGACGGTGGAAGACTCGATGAGCATGGTGCATATCTCGTACGGCCGCAATGCGCCCGCTTCGCCGCAGCTGCGCTCGGAAGTGGCCATCGTGGCCGGCATGGCCGAAGCGGCGGTGGGCAGCGCCCTGGTGGACTGGCGCGCATATGCGGCCGACTATGCGCGCATCCGCGACGACATCGAAAAGGTGTTCGACGATTTCCGCGACTACAACGCCAGGGTGGCCGTTCCGGGCGGCTTTCACCTGACGGTGGCGTCGCGCGGACGCATATGGAAGACGGCCAGCGGCAAGGCCAGCTTCCTCGTCGCCCCGCTGGACCTCGATACGCCGCTGCACCGCGCCCGCGCGCGCCATGGCGAACGCCTGATGGTCTTGATGAGCACGCGCTCGCACGACCAGTACAACACCACCATCTACGGCATGGATGACCGCTACCGGGGCGTATACGGCACGCGCAGGGTGGTCTTTGCCAATCGGGACGATATCGCCATGCTGGGTTTTGCCGATGGCGACCTGGTGGACCTGATCGGCGCCTGGGACGATGGCGTGGCGCGCCGCGCCGACGGTTTCAGACTGGTGGCCTACGACATCCCGCGCGGCTGCCTGGGCGCGTATTACCCGGAGACGAACGCGCTGGTGCCGCTGGCCAGCACGGCCGACGGCGCCGGCACGCCGACGTCGAAGTCCGTGCCCGTGCTGCTGCAGGCGGCGAAGGGTCAGATGCCGATATCGGGCGTGTAGTCGACCCAGGCATCCTGGCGGCAGAAACCCACCAGCTTCATGCCCGCCTGCGTGGCGATGGAAATGGCCAGCGAGCTGGGAGCGGAAATGGTCGCCAGCAGCGGGATGCGCATGCGCGCCGCCTTGCGCGCCAGCTCGTAGCTGCCGCGGCTGGACAGGAAGACGAAGCCGAGGCGCATGTCGATAGCGTGCAGCGCGAGATGGCCGATCAGTTTATCGAGGCCGTTATGCCGGCCGATATCCTCGAACACCTGCACGATAGCGCCGTCGGGCGTGCACCAGGCGGCAGCGTGCACGCCGCCCGTTTCCTGCATCAGCGCCTGGTGCGCGCACAAGCCGGCGGATGCGCGCGCCAGCGCGGCGGGCAGATCGACCTGGATCAGGGCCGGCGGCAGCGCTTCCGGCCGCAGGTCGAGCATGTCGATGCTGTCGATGCCGCACACGCCGCAGCCGCTGCGGCCCGTCAGCGCGCGGCGCCGGTCCTTCAGGCGCACGAAATCTTCCTGGGCGATGGTCAGCGCCACTTCGGCGGAATCGGGACGCAGAACCACTTCGCAGTCGAAGATGGCGGCGGCGGATGCGACCACGCCTTCCGTCAGCGCGAAGCCATAGGCGAACGCTTCCAGGTCGCGCGGGGTGGCCATCATGACGACGTGGGAAATGCCGTTGAAGACCAGCGCCACGGGGATTTCCTCGGCGACGTGGTCGATGGCGGCTAGGGACTCGCCCGCGCGGTGGCGGACGATGGCGCGCTCGACAAAGCCGGCGCGTTCAACAGGGGTTTCTTCTGACATGGCAACCATGGGGGAACTATCACAGGCCCCATGGTAAACCAGAATGGACAGGCAGGCGGCAGTCCGCGCGGGACTGCCCTGCCATCGCCCTCAATCCTTCTTCGGACGGCCCGTTTTCAGCTGCGGCAGGCCGGCCAGCACGTTTTGCAGTGTCGCCAGGTCGATCTGGCTGATCAGCGCCACGCCGATGCGCAGCAATTCGCTTTTCTTGATCTCGAAACCGGCCTTCAGGCAGGCTTTCTTGACCTGGCCCAGGACTTCGTATTCCGCTTCCGGCATGGTGAAGCTGTCGCGCACCAGCTTTGGCTTGCGGGCTTTTTCCTTGACGGCAGCCACCTTGGCAACGGGCGCTTTTTTCGCTGGCGCAGGCTTGACAGCCGCTTTGGCGACCGGCTTGGCTACCGGCTTGACGGCTGCTTTCGCTGCCGGCTTGACGGCGGGCTTGGCGGCGGGCTTCGCAGCAACCTTGGCCGCCGGCCTGGCAACGGCTTTCAGCTCCGCCTTGGCGACTGCCTTGGCGGCAGGCTTGGCCACGACGGCCTTGGCCGCCGGCTTGGCGACGGGCGCCTTGGCGGCGGCAGGTTTCGCCGCTGCCGGCTTCGCAACGGCCGGTTTCGCGGCCACCGGCTTGACGGCGGCTTTTGCCGCGGGCTTCGCCGCTGCCTTGGCTACCGGCTTGGCCGCAGGCTTCGCGGCAGCTTTTGCCACGGGTGCGGCCTTCGCCGCTGCCGCGTTGATCGAGGCGCTGGTGGGGAACATCGATACGGGCGCGCTGTCGGCTTTTTTTGCTGGGACGGTTTTGGTCATGGATTCTCCAATCTGACAAATAATATAAACAATATATACTGTTTTTTGAAACCTTGCTTGCTGCATATCAAGTCATGCGCACGGCATGACCCACTAGGCGCTGGCACGGATGGTGAAATCGACTCCGACCTCATCCCAGAATTCCTGCTCCTTCTCGATCCAGAACGACACGGTGGGATGGTGCGCCACCCAGCCGCGCTTGATGTCAAGCTCGATGCGGCTCTTCATGCGCAGGCGCAGCTCGCTGAAATCGGCCTCGATGCGCGCATGCATGAGCAGAATCGACAGGCGCAGCGCCAGCACGGCCTTGGCGAAATCGGGGTCGGACAGCACTTCGCCGATCTTGCGCAAGTTGCCCTTCTGCGCCAGGATCAGGCGGCTCATGGTCTTCTGTTCGCGCGTGGTAAAACCGGGCAAGTCCGCGTTTTCCACGATGTACGATGCATGCTTGTGGTAGCCCGTCTGCGAGACGGCCAGTCCCACTTCGTGCAGCAGGCTGCTCCAGCGCAGGCATTTCACCAGGGCGTCGGACGTGGGCTTGAGCTGCGCGTACATGGCCAGCGCCTGCTGCGCCACGCGCCCGGCGCGCTGCTGGTCGATATGGAATTTTTCCATGCAGCCCTGCACCGACTGCTCGCGGCGGTCGCGCTTGGTCGAGCGCAGGTACAAATCCCACATCACGCCCATGCGCAGGCCCGCCTCGATCGGCGTCATGGCGGGAATGGCCAGTTCGCGGAACAGGCCGATCAAGATGGCCAGGCCGCCGACGATGGTGCTGGCGCGGTCGGGGCGCAAGCCGGGCATGTCGATGCGGCTGGTGTGGCCCAGTTCGATGAAGCGGCGCGCCAGCGCATCGAGGCTGGCGCCCGTCAGCTGGCCATCGCCCAGCTTGTTGCGGGCGATGATGTCGGCGATCGTGCGGATGGTGCCGGAAGAGCCGTAGGCCGTCTTCCAGTGCTGCGGATGGTACGGCGGCGCGGCATCCTCGAAATGGCTGCGCGCCGACAGGATGGCGGCCTCGAACGACGGCGCGTCGATGCGCCCGCCGATGAAAAACGACAGGCTTTGCTTGACGGTGCCCAGGCTGAAGGACTCGACGCGCTCGATATCGTTGCCGCGCCCCAGTATCAGTTCGGTCGAGCCGCCGCCGATATCCATCACCAGCCGGCGTTCGCCCGGGATGGCCAGCGCATTGGCCACGCCCATGTAGATCAGTCGCCCCTCTTCCTCGCCCGAGATGATTTCGATCGGGTAGCCGATGGCCTGTTCGGCCAGCGGCAGGAAGACGGCGCCGTTGCGCGCCACGCGCATGGCCGACGTGGCCACCACGCGCACGGCTTCGAGCTCGAAACCGGCCAGGATGGCGCGAAAGCGCTGCAGGCAGGCCAGCGCCCCCTGCATGGCCGCCTCGGTCAGGTCGCCGTTGGCGTCCAGGCCGGCGGCCAGGCGTATCGGATCGCGCACGCTCTTGACCACGCGTATGGTGTCGCCATCATGCTTGCCGACGTGTAAACGAAAACTGTTGGACCCCAGGTCCACCGCTGCATACATACTGGCCTCTTGTCTTGTCATTGCTGTACCAACCGCGAAAAAAGTTGGCAAACTCAGTTGCTAAACTATATAAATCATTTAAACGATTTAAAAATCCTACCACACTACCCTCATCGTATGACAGCGGCGTGACAGGATTGTGACAAAACGGCGGCCAGCCGTGGCGCTTAGGGCACGATGGTCGTGAACAGATAGACGGCGAAAATCACCAGGTGCACCGTGCCCTGCATGACCGTGGTGCGGCCCGTGCCCAGCGACAGGGTGGCCACCATCAGCGACAGCAACAGCAGCACCGTCGACTTGATGTCGAGTCCCAGCGTAATCGTCAGGCCCGTGGCCAGCGACACCACCACCACGGCGGGAATCGTCAGGCCGATGCTGGCCAGCGCGGAGCCCAGCGCCAGGTTCAAGCTCGTTTGCAAACGGTTGGCGCGCGCGGCGCGCACGGCGGCCAGGCCTTCGGGCAGCAGCACGATGGCGGCGATGACGATGCCGACCAGGGTTTTCGGCGCACCCATGGCGGCAATCGCCGTCTCCAGCGCGGGCGCCAGCGACTTGGCCAGCAACACCACGGCGCCCAGGCACACGAGCAGCGCGCCGGCGCTGATCCAGGCGACGCTGGCCGATGGCGGCGCCGCATGCACCTCCTCGTCGCCGACGGCTTCCTTGGGCAGGAAGTAATCGCGGTGGCGCACCGTCTGCACCAGCACGAAGGTGCCGTACAGGACCAGCGAGATGACGGCGATGAAAATGAGCTGGCTCGAGTTGTAGTACGGGCCTGCGGCGCTCGACGTGTAGTTCGGCAGCACCAGCGTCAGGATGGCGATGGCCGCCAGGGTGGCCAGCGAAGCGCTCACGCCCAGCAGGCCGAAGGTCTGCTCCTTGTGGCGGCCGGCGCCCAGCAGCAGGCAGATGCCGACGATGCCGTTCAAAATGATCATGATGGCGGCAAACACGGTATCGCGCGCCAGGCCTGTCGTTTCCGGCCCGCCGGCCAGCATCAGCGAGACGATCAGCGCCACCTCGATCAGGGTCACGGCCAGCGCCAGCACCAGGGTGCCATACGGTTCGCCGATGCGGTGCGCCACCACTTCCGCGTGGTACACGGCGGCCAGCACGCTGCCGATCAGGCCGGCGACCAGCAATATCTGGTAGGCGCCGCCGAAGTTGAAGGTGGAACCGAACAGGAACAGCCAGCCGGCAAGCGGGGCGGCAAGCGGCCATACAGGCAGGGATTTGAGAATTTTCATTATGAGCCTGGCAAGAGTAGAAAAGGGGAACTGCGGTGCGGACGGCAACGGGGAGCCTGACGTGCGCCCCATAGCATAACTTGCTTAGCTTAAATGAAAGTTAGGGAAAGCACACGTTTGGCCACGGGCGCCCCGCGCCGCCGTCTCCTTGCTGCTGTGCACCTGCTTGCTACCATTAACTATAGTCCCTTTGGTAACATGCCGTTGCAATTTCCTTGTCTTTTAGTCTGCCGATGGCGCCATACTGGAGGGCACGCCTTTCCGGCACCGACCAGGGACAGACCATGATTTCAACACACAGCACCGCCATGCGCACCTTCGTTTTCGCCAGCAGCCTGCTGTGCGCCGCCGCACAGGCCGCCACGCAGGCGCCGCGCGAGGACGGGGAGCCGGCGCGCGAAGCGCAGGTCGACGCAAACTGGGCCGCCACGCCGGCGCCCGTGGCCGCCGCCCGGTGGCAGGACAGCCTGCCGCCGGCGCCGCCGGTGGCGCCACGCGAAGAAAAGATCCTGCCCCGCAGTGAATGGCTGAGCGTGGAGCCCATGAAGGCGCCTGACCATCGCTGCGATCCCGGTCTCGACGCCTTATTTTTGAGCAAGGAATGCGGCAAGGAACCCAGCTGGCTGGGTTCGCGCAAGAAGTAAGACTAAACGGATCTACATATCGAGGGGGCTGGCGCCCTGCGCCTCGACCACCCGGTTGCGGCCCGCCTGCTTGGCCGCCTGCAGCGCCTCGTCGGCCCGTTTGAACAGGCTGACGGTGCTGTCTTCCGCGCGGATGGTGGTCACGCCCAGGCTGGCCGTCAGCTGCAGCACGGCGCGCTCCGTCTTGACGGGCAGCGCTTCGACGGCGGCGCGGATGCGCTCGGCCACCATCAGCGCATCGGCCAGGGTCGTGCGCGGCAGCTGGATGGCGAATTCGGCGCCGCCCAGGCGGCCCATCAGGTCGCTGTCGCGCAGCTGCTGGCGGCAGGTGTCGACGATGGCTTTCAGCACCGCGTCGCCCACCGGATGGCCGTAGCTGTCGTTGACGCGCTTGAAATGGTCGATATTGAGCACCACCAGCGCCGTCGGCAAGCCGGGCCGGCGCGCCAGCGCCATCCATGGCGCCAGCGCCTGGTAAAAGCCGCGCCGGTTCGGCACGCCCGTGGCCCCGTCGAGCACTTCCAGGCGCGCCAGTTCGCCGCCCAGCTTTTCGCGCGACAGCAGCAGGTAGCCGAAGGCGTTCGTCAGCATCATCAGGTACAGGGCGCCGAAGCCGGCCAGCTGCATCAGTTCCGCATCGAAATCGGGGATGGTGGCGGCCAGCGCGCCGCGCGCGGCGATCAGCAGCGACAGGATGCCCATGCTGACGACGAGGAAGCGGCGCAGCATGCTCGCCTCGCGCCACTTCAGGCACAGGGCGGCCACGCCGGCCAGGAAAAAGCCCGCCACGATCAGCGAACCGCCGGCGCTGCGCAGCAGCGGCGCCACGTCGAACAGGTAGCAGGCGGCAAACAGCGCCACCGATACGCCCAGCGCCGGCAATGCATAGCGGCGCCAGTTGCTGCGCCCCGCCGCCTGCCACAGGGCGCCCGCGTCGAGCGCCATGCCGGCAAACAGCAGGCTGTTGCCCAGCAAGATGGACAGCACGTCGGGCAGCACGCCGCGGAAGTACAGCAGGCACCAGGCCACGGCCTGGCATTGCTTGGCCACCGCCCAGGTGGACAGGCTGAGCGACTTCTTGCGCTCGTACTCGAAGAAGAACAGGGCCGCGCACAGGCTCAGGTTGCCGAGCGCCAGCGCCAGTACCAGGGTCTTGATATCCATGGGTTACGCCATTGCCGCGCCAGCGCGGCACGCCAGGTCAGATTTCGTGTTCGACATTGGTGCTGCCGTCGCCGACCTTGCTGGCCCACGCCTGCACGAAATACTGCTTTTCCACTTCGCTGGGCGCCTCATGCCAGAAAACGATGAGGGTGCCCTTGTGGTCGTGGATCTGCGCTACTTTTTCAATGAAGCCGAAATTGGCGGCCTGGTCGGCCAGCGCCGCCGCGTAGCCATACACGCGCGTCAGCCGCTCGATGCGGTCAGGCTCCGTAAAACTGTTCGTCGCCGTAATGATGGGGTGATCCAAAAACATGCTTGTCTCCATGGTGCCCGACTGCGCGGCCTTGCCGCTGCGCGCCGTACGCTGCCTGGCGCCGCGCTCCGCGCTGTGTGCCGAACGGCAACAGGCGAGCCCGCCGCCGCTCCATGCGGACGCTCTGTGCGGATTAATCGGGTATGCTCACGGGAGCTTATCAGATTTCTCTGAATGCAACAAAACATCGTCCCCAGTCCACTCAGCGAAGTCGTCCCATGCCGGAAAACAGAAGCACCACCCCACAGGCCCCGCAGGTGCATACCTGCGGCGACCGGCGCCGCCTGGAATTCCAGCCCGGCATGATCCAGAGCGAAATGCTGCTGTCGCGCCCCGACCACCTGCTGCTGCGCTATGCGCGCGCCATGATGTGCTTCACCCTGTTCGTGCCCCGTCCCCGCCACATCCTGATGGTGGGCCTGGGCGGCGGCTCGCTGCTCAAATTCTGCCACCGCCACCTGCCCGACGCGCGCATCACGGTGCTGGAATTGCGCGCCGACGTGATCGCCCTGCGCGAGCAGTTCATGCTGCCGCCCGACGACGCGCGCCTGCGCATCATCGAGACGGACGCCGTCAGCTATATCCGCCGGCATCCGGGCTGCGCCGACGTGCTGCTGCTCGACGGCTACGACGAAACGGGGCTGCCGCCCGCACTGGGCAGCGCGCGCTTCTATGCGGACTGCCTGCGCACCCTGCTGCCCGGCGGCGTGCTGGTCGCCAACCTGTTCAGCTATGACGAGCACTATCCCGCCATGCTGGCGCGCCTGATGCTGACCTTCCGCGGCGCCGTATGCCAGTTCGACGGCATCGCCGGCAATAACCGCATCATCTTTGCCGCCAAGCCGCAGCAACATGCCGCCGGCCGCGCCATGCGCGTGGTGCGCCTGGTGCGCTGGCGCCAGGCGTGCGGCCTGGCGTTCCTGAACCGCCTGCTGCCGGCATGGCAATTGTGGCGCTTGCGCCGGCAGTCGGGTGCGGGCAGCGGCTGAACGCCGTCTTCGCGGCTATCGATATTGTTGCTTATTAGCAGTAATTTGGTGCAAAATCAGCATGATGGATGTGGTTTATGACAAACTACGGCCTGCGTGGGGCCGGCAGGCGCCGCCGAACCCAAGTGTCCATGAAGTGAGATAGGAAAAACCATGCTGCGTGGCCGCCTGCCATTGTCGATTTCTGCCGCGGCCGCGCTGACCTTTGCCTGCGGCGTCAGCATCACCGCCGTACTGTTCGCCGCCATCAGCCAGCTCGAATACGACAAGATGAGCCTGAGCCTGCAGCAGCGCGCCGGTGCGCGCGTGGCCGCCATCGAGCGGGGACTCGACGACGCGGTGGAGGTGCTGACCACGACGAACCAGCTGTTTAGCGCCGTCGTGCCCGTCACGCGCGAGCAGTTCCACGACTTCACCACGCCGCTGCTGCAGCGCCACCCGTTCATCCAGGCCTTCAATTTCCACCGCATCGTGCCGCATGCGCAGCGGGCCGCCTTCGAGGCCGGGCTGCGCCGCATCGCGCCCGATTACGCCATGACGGAAATGCGCGATGGCGTCGTCGTGCCCGCGACGACGCGCGCCAGCTACCTGGTGGTGGACTACCTCGTCCCCTTGCAGGGCAACCGCCCCGCCTTCGGCCTGAACGTCAGCCCGAACGGCTTGCTGGCGAACGCGCTGGAGCAGGCCATCGTCAGCGGCCAGACCACCGCCACCGGCCTGCTGGCCCTGGCGCAGGGGCCGCAACAGGGCTTCGTCATCCTGCGCCCCGTGTACCGCCACGGCCTGCCCCTGCAAACGGCGCAGCAACGGCGCGCGGCGCTGATCGGCGATACGGCGATCATCATCCGCGCGGGGGAACTGGTGCAGAAAATCCTCGCCGGCGCCGACCTGCTGGGCGACCCGCAGCTCGAACTCAGCGTCTACGCCGATGCGGGCGCCGACCCGCGCCAGCGGATCTTCCAGCACGGCCAGGCGCCTGCCGACGAACCGGGCGGCGCCTGGGAGTCGCTGCCCCGCTGGCTGCAATTTGCCTACCACAGCCATTATGACCGGGTCTTCACTTCCGCCGGCCGGCCCTGGCATGTGCGCGTGGTGGCCCATCCGCGCCCCTTCCTGGCCGATCACCTGGGCTCCCTGTTCACCGTGATCACGGGTTTGCTGTTCAGCGTGCTGACGGCGGCCTTTGTGCAGACACTGACGCAGCGCTCGCGCCGCGTGCAATTGCTGGTGGAGCAGCGCACGGCCGACCTCAAGCGCAGCAATGAACTGCTCAGCGCCGACGTGCGGGCGCGCCAGCGCACGGAGCGCGCCTTGCAGGAAAGCGAAAAGCGCTTCCGCCGCCTGCTGGCCCTGTCCTCGGACTGGTACTGGGAGCAGGATGCCAATTACTGCTTCACCCACATCACCAGCGGCTTCACGGACAAGTCGAACATGCCGCTGGAACGCTTCATCGGCATGACGCGCTGGGACAACAACCCGGAAATGCGCAATTCGCGCTGGGGCAAGCAGCATATCGCCAACCTGGAAGCCCACCTGCCCTTTTCCAACCTCGAATATGCGATGAAGGACCGCGATGGCCAGCTGCGCTGGTTCAGCATCAATGGCGAACCGCTGTTCAACGAGCTGGGCGAGTTTCGCGGCTACCGCGGCACGGGCTCCGAAATCACGGAGCGCAAGCTGGCCGAGCAGCAAATCCAGCACATCGCCCACCACGACGTGCTGACGGGCCTGCCCAACCGCGCCCTGCTGCGCGACCGCCTGGCGCAGGCGATGGCCCTGTCGCGCCGCAAGAACCGCGCGCTGTGGGTGCTGTTGATCGACCTCGACCGCTTCAAGTTCGTCAACGACAGCCTGGGACACAAGGCGGGCGACCTGCTGCTGAAAACCATCGCCGCGCGCCTGCAGTCCAGCCTGCGCGAAAGCGATACGGTGGCGCGCCTGTCCGGCGATGAATTCGTCGCCATCCTGTGCGAGCAGGCGGATGAAGTGCTCAGCGGCGCCATCGTGCAGCGCGTGATGGATGCCGTGGCCCAGCCGGTACTACTCGACGGCAAGGAATTCTTCGTCACCTGCAGCATCGGCGTGGCCGTCTACGACATGTCGCGCTACGACGCGCCCGGCGACGTGACCTTGAATGGCGAGACGCAGAACCTGATCGAGCAGGCCGACATCGCCATGTACTGCGCCAAGAAACAGGGCCGCAACAACATCAAGTTCTACACGACGGCCATGAACCAGGCCACGCTGGAGCGCCTGCGCATCGAGACGGCGCTGCGCAACGCGCTGGAGCGCGAACAGTTCGTGCTGCATTACCAGCCGCAGCTGGACCTGGCCAGCGGGCGCATCGTGGGCGTGGAAGCGCTGCTGCGCTGGCAGCACCCGGACCTGGGCATGGTGGCGCCGCAGCGCTTCATCGCGCTGGCCGAGGATACGGGCCTGATCGTGCCGATCGGCGCCTGGGTCATGCGCCAGGCATGCGCGCAGATGCAGGCCTGGCATGCGGCCGGCCTGGGCCAGCTGCGCCTGGCCGTGAACCTGTCGGCGCGCCAGTTCAACGAGCCGAACCTGGTCGCCTCGATCGCCGACGTGCTGCAGGAAACGGGCCTCGCGCCCGCCTGCCTGGAGCTGGAACTGACGGAAAGCCTGTTCATGCACGACGTGGCGCTGGCCGTCAGCCAGCTGCACGACATGAAGGCGCTGGGGGTGCAGCTGTCGATCGACGACTTCGGCACCGGCTATTCCAGCTTCGCCTACCTGCGCACCTTCCCCATCGACGTGCTGAAGATCGACCGCAGTTTCGTGGGCGACGTGGCGCGCGACGCGGACGATGCGGCCATCGTCGTCTCCATCATCGCGCTGGCGCACAATTTGAAACTGCGCGTGGTGGCCGAAGGCGTGGAAACGGCCGAGCAGCTCGACTACCTGCGCCGCCACGGCTGCGACGAGGCGCAGGGCTTTTATTTCAGCCGGCCGCTGCCCGCGCATGAAGTGGAAGCCCTGCTGCGGGCGGAAGAAACGCACGTCATGCTGTAGACGACGGCGGCAGCCTTGCCCCGAGTTCGAGCTCGTCCCAGTCATCGTCCAGGCCGGATTGCGCCAGCAGGGAAGCCACCTCCGTGGCATGCGCCGGATGAATGTCCTGCTCCGGATGCGGCCACACGAAATCGCATTCCGTGCAGACGATCACCTGCTGGCCCGTCCTGCGGAGCGTGGCGTGCACCAGGTCGCCATACTCGTCGCAGGTGGGGCATTGCATGCCATGTGCGCGCATGTCCGGACCTTACAGTTTCTGTTGCAGGAATTCGAGGAAGCAGCTGATGCGCTGCGCCAGCTGCGTATTGCGGTAGTACACGGCATGGATCTGCTGCCGGTAGCCCGTATAAAACGGCTGCAGCACCTTCACCAGGCGGCCGGCCGCGATGTCGTCCTTCGTCATGAAGTCGGACAGGCAGACGATGCCCTGGTCGTGCAGGGCCAGCTGGCGCAGGGTTTCGCCGCTGGAAGCGGCCAGCGCGGGCACGATCTGCAGGCTGTTGCCGGCGGCGTGGCGCAGCGGCCAGATATTGCCCAGTTCATATTGCGCAAAGCCCAGCAGCGCATGGCCGGACAGCTCCTCCGGCGTGCCTGGCGTGCCGTGGCGCGCCAGGTAGGCGGGCGTGGCCAGCACGTGCAGGGGGCTGGCACTGAGCGGACGCGCGTGCAGGGTCGAGTCGACCAGCGCGCCGATGCGGATGGCGATATCGGTGCGGTGTTCGAGCAGGTCGGCGATCTGGTCGTTGCTGGTCAGCTCCAGGCGGATGTCCGGGTACATGGCGCGAAATTCCGCCACATGGGGCACCACGCAATGGAGCATGAAGGGCGAGGCGGCATCGACGGACAGGCGCCCGGCCGGCTTCTGGCGGCGGATGCGGATCGACTCTTCCACGTCTTCCATCGAGGCGAGGATGGCGCGCGCCTTGTCCAGGAACAGCTGCCCCTCTTCCGTCAGCTCCATGCGCCGCGTGGTGCGCGTCAGCAGCGAGGTGGCCAGCTTGTCTTCCAGGCGCGACAGGGCGCGGCTGACGCCGGAGGTGGTTTGTCCCAGGTGTACGGCGGCCGCGCTCAGGGTGCCGCTGTCGATGACGGTGACGAAGATTTTCAGGTCGTCCGAATTGATATCCATGCTTGCCTTGCTAATTGTTGCCCACATTTCACATATCGCGCCATTATAATGGAATGGCGGCAACAGTGATGGCGGTTGGCAACGTCAGGCAACGTAGAACAAAATGGCGATAAAATGGCAGCTACTGCCGGCCAGCACGAACAGGTGCCAGATGCCGTGGCCGTGGCGCAGCTTGTGGTCGGTGGCGTAGAAAGCGATGCCGCCCGTGTAGCACAGCCCGCCTGCCACCAGCCACAGGAAGCCATTCCACTCGAGCGCCGCCAGCAGCGGCTTGATGCCGATGACGATCAGCCAGCCCATGGCCACGTAAATCACCAGCGACAGGATGCGCGCGCCTTGCGCATACACATATTCCTGCACGATGCCAAGCAAGGCCAGGCCCCAGACGACGCCGAACAGCGACCAGCCCCACGGTCCCCGCAGGGTCACCAGCATGAAGGGCGTGTAGGTGCCCGCGATGAGCAGGTAGATGGCGCAATGGTCGAGCCGCTGCAGCACCGCCTTGGCCTTGCCGCGCACGCTGTGGTAGAGGGTGGACGTGAGGTACAGGGTCAGCAGCATGGCCGCATACACGCTGCAGCTGACGATTTTCCAGGGGTCGCCCGTGCGGGCCGCCGCGACGATCAGGATGACGCCGCCGATGGCCGCCAGCGCGGCGCCCACCGTATGGGAAATGCTGTTGAACCGTTCACCGTGGTACATGCTTGACCGCCCGCCCCGTTAAAAACAGGCTCATCGTACACGCTTGGGGGAATGGTGGTGGTGCGCATGCACCGAACGTATTGATACGCAGCAAAGTTCCGGGGTCAGACCCGACGGGACTCGGCGTCCCCGTCTGACCCCAGTTCTTGCTTTGGGGCGTCAATCAATCAACTTCCGCCTTCTTGCGCGCGGGACGGCGCGCCGGCGTCTTGCGCGGCGCCTTGGCCGGCTTGTCTTCGGCCACGACAGTCACTTCCACCGGTGCCGCTTCGACGACAGGCGCCGCTTCCACCACGGCTTCCGCCGCCTTCCTGGCCGGCTTTTTCGCCGCTGCCGCCTTGCGGGCCGGCGTGCGCGGCTTGGCTTTCGGTTTCGCTTCGGCGGTCGCTTCAACTACCTCCACCACCGCTTCCGCTACCGGCTCAGGTGCTGGCACAGGCACGGCTTCCGCCACTGGCGCCACCTCGACGGCTTCGGCGCGCGCTTCGCGGGCAGCGTCGCCATTCTTGCGGCCGCCACGGCCGTTGCGGCGCGAACCGCGCTTGGCGCTGCCTTCTTCCGCCACCACCGCGGCTGCCGCCTCGGCCACTTCATGCAGCACTTCCGGCTGCGGCGCCGGCGCATACTGCTCGACGACGACCGTTTCCGCCTCGGCCACGGGCACGAAAGCCGGTGGCGCTTCGCCGCGGCGATGCTCGTTCTGCTTGCGGCCGCCACGGCCATTGCGGCGCGAATCGCGGCGGCTGCCGCCTTCGCGCTGATTGCCCTCTTCCACCGCCGCGCCCGTTTCGCCGCTGGCGACGGCCTCGCTGGCCGCATCCCCGCTCGCGGCGGCAGGCACGGCCACCAGGCCGCTGCTGCGGTAGACATAGGCGCCCGATTTTTCATCGCGGCCAAATTCCAGCAAGCCGCGCGTCTGCGCTTCTTCCAGCAGGTTGCCGAAGGTGCGGAAACCGTAGTAGGACTCGCTGAAATCGGGCTTGCGGCGCTTGATCGCCTCTTTCAGCATCGAAGCCCAGATCTTGCCGCTGTCGCCACGCTCGGACACCAGCGCGTCGAAGGTGGCGACGGCCATCTCGATCGCTTCCGTCTTGCGCGACTCGTATTTTTCCTTGCGGCGCACTTCTTCGTCGGGCGAGCGCTTGGCGGCCGGCGTGTCGCGCGCGTCGCGCTTGGCGGCCGTGCGGCGGCTTTCGCGCACCAGGTCGTCGTAGAAAATGAATTCATCGCAGTTCGCCACCAGCAGGTCCGACGTCGACTGCTTGACGCCCACGCCGATCACCTGCTTGGCGTTTTCGCGCAGCTTCGAGACGAGCGGCGAAAAATCGGAATCTCCGCTGATGATGACGAAGGTGTTAACGTGGGCCTTGGTGTAGCACAGGTCCAGCGCATCGACCACCAGGCGGATGTCGGCCGAATTCTTGCCCGACTGGCGCACGTGGGGAATCTCGATCAGCTCGAAGTTCGCCTCATGCATGGTGCCCTTGAAACTCTTATAACGGTCCCAGTCGCAATATGCCTTCTTGACAACGATGCTGCCCTTGAGCAGCAAGCGTTCGAGGATGGGCTTGATATCGAATTTTTCGTAATTTGCATCTCGCACGCCGAGCGCGACGTTCTCGAAGTCGCAAAACACGGCCATGCTGAGGTTTTCTGGGGATGACGCCATAAGGGTGAATTCTCGCTGGATGATAAGGGCGGACGGGAAGCGCAACGCCTCCCTTTTCGCCTAGTATATTCGCCCGCCCCCCGTTTCGGCGACAACTATCGTGCGCAGCCGCCTATTGGGCGCCGCCGGCCGCCCTCGCGCTGGCGCCGGCGACGGGCCAAACGACGCTTTCATCGACCGAATACAGCTGGCACGGCAGGCTGCTGCGCTGCTGGCACGAGGCCAGCGCGCGCACGTCGGGGCTTTCGCCCTCCTCGGCCCAGCCCCAGGCGCCGCTGGCCGACAGGGCAAAGGCGCGCGGCGCCGTTTTTTCCAGGAAGACGCGGTAGGCGGCGCGGCCCTGCTCTTCCAGGTAGGGCACGGCGGCGATGTCCTCCTGCGGCGCAAAATGCGTGGCGGGCGGCGGCGGCGCATCGGCCACGCGGTAGACCTGCCGTACCGGCATGCCGATCTGCTGCAGGAAGCGCTCCGTGGCGGGCAGCCACACGGCCACGCCATCGCGGCTGCCCAGGGTCAGGTGGGCGTCGCGCTTGAACGGGCCATACGCCAGCAGCTGCGCGCGTCCGCCGGAACCGGTAAAGGAATTGAACAGCCGCCGCGCCAGCGCCGGCGAAAAATACGCGTCGTTGGCGCCATACAGCCACAGGCTGGGAATGTGGTTGTAGGCGCCCAGGGTGGCGAAAGTCTTGGCCAGCGCCCCTTGCCAGTCGCAGCCGGGCATGTCGATGCGCAGCCCGCCGGCGAAATTGAGCACGCCGCGCACGCCGGGCAGCACCCGGGTCGCAAGCGCCAGCGCCGCCATGCCCCCATACGACTGGCCCGCGACGACGATGCGCTCCGGGTCGACCCAGCGCTGGCGCCGCGCATACGCGAGCGCGGCAAGCACGTCGCGCGCCTGGCCCTGGGCGTTGCCCAGCATGTCGCAGCCGAAATCGCGGTACGGGCCCGTCGAGCGGGCATACCCGGCGCGCATGGGCAGCATCACCGCATAGCCGCGGCGCACGAATTCGGTGGCCATATAGATAAAGCGCTCGCGCGCCTGCAGTTTCGCGGGCCCAGCCTGCTTGCCATGATTCATCAGCAGCAGGGGAAACGGGCCGGGGCCGGCGGGGCGGAACACGGTGGTTTCCAGCACGTCGCGCGAGCCGTCGCCGGCCGGCACCATGATGACCTGCTCGTTCAGGCGCGCGTCGAGCGGCAGTGGCGCGTGGGCAAGCTGGGCTTGCAAGGGCAGGCAGGGCAGGCCGAGCAGAAAACCCGGGAGCATGCGGCGCAGCAAGTGGAAAATGGCGGATTCCGTGGATGACATCCCTGCCAGTCTAGGCAGTGAAATGCCACGGAACAATATAAAAAAGTTACGTGATGGACATATTTTTTGCGGCAAGCACCTGCGCGAAAAATTGTTGCCTTGCACCAACCATTTTCTCCGCAGACGGGAGTAAACTAAAGGCCTTCTGAAGGAGTTGCCATGTCCATATCCGCCCTCACCACCGGTACCTCGGGGCTGACCGCCAACCAGCGCGCGCTGGATGTGGCCGCCAACAATATCGCCAATGCGAATACCCAGGGCTTCCAGCCCCAGTCGGCCGACTTCCAGGAAGCCAGCCCGGCCGGCACGGGCGTCACCCTCTCCGTCGAAGGGCGCCAGCTGGCCGCCGGCGAAAGCGTCAGCAGCGCCAATGCGAATGCGGCCAAGGCGGCCGAAAGCCGGCCCAACGGCGTGGGCCTCGCTTCCGAGCTGACGGATAACCTCGTCTACAAGGCCGGTTTCAACCTGTCGGCAAATGTCGTCAAGGCGGCCGACCAGGCCCTGGGCAGCCTGATCGACGTCAAGACCTGACGACTGCGGCTATCGAAAAAATAGTCTAATTTTTCATTTCCAGCGCCAGCGGCGCCATGGCCGGCGTGATCAGCGCCAGCAGCCGTTCGGCGGGAATGCCGTCGCGCGCCTGCACCGACAGGCCATGCAGCAGCGCCGCATAATAGTCGCCCAGCGCCTGCACGTCCGCCTCCTCTTTCAACTCTCCCGCCAGCTGCGCCGCGCGCAAGCGCTCGATGACGGCCTGCGTGCGCGCGCGGCGGTGCTGCGCCAGCCAGTCGGCGATGCCCGCGTTGTCCGCGCTCGTGTTCGTGGCAGCCGTGACCACCATGCAGCCTTGCGGCTGGCCGCTGCGCGTATACAGCAGCACGGCCTCTTCCAGCATGCGCGCCACGGCGTCGCGCGCATTCAGGCTGGCCGCCAGCGCGTGTACGGCAAACGCGCCCTCGCCCGTTTCATATAGTTCCACGGCTTCGCGGAACAGCTGTTCCTTCGAGCCGAACGCCGCATAGATGCGCGCCGAAGCGATGCCCAGCGCCGCCACCAGGTCGGCCATCGATACGCCTTCGTAGCCGCGCGTCCAGAACGCGTCGCGCGCTTTTGCCAGCGCCAGCGCGCGGTCAAATTCCCTCGGTCTTCCTGCCATTTTTATCCTCTGCTTGCAAACTGGCGGCCAGTATAACGCCTGCACGCCATACCGATTCCGCATTTATTTTGCATCACGGCCTTGACCGCGCTGCAAATTTCGCCTATTCTTTGTCGATCGACAAACAATAGGAGCCGATATGAAAACCATCCAAGGACCAAGCCTGCACCTGGCACAATTCGCCGCCGATACGGCGCCCTTCAACACCCTGCCTGCCATCGCCGAGTGGGCGGCCGGCATGGGCTTCAAGGCCCTGCAGATCCCCGCCTGGGATGCGCGCCTGTTCGACGTGGCGCAAGCGGCGCACAGCCAGCAGTACTGCGACGACCTCGTTGCCATGCTGGCCGGCCATGGCCTCGTCATCAGCGAACTGACGACGCACATCCTCGGCCAGCTGGTGGCCGTGCATCCGGCCTACGACGCGCTGTGCGACAGCTTTGCGCCGGCACACCTGCACGGCCAGCCGGCGGCGCGCACCGAGTGGGCCATCGAACAGGTCAAGCTGGCGGCCATGGCCTCGAAGCGCCTGGGCCTGACGGAAATGGGCACGTTCTCCGGCTCGTTCGCCTGGCCTTACCTGTTCCCGTTCCCGCAGCGCCCGCCCGGCCTGATCGAAGCGGCCTTCGACGAACTGGCGCGCCGCTGGCTGCCCATCCTCGACGTATGCGAAGAACAGGGCGTCAACCTGTGCTACGAAATCCACCCGAGCGAAGACCTGCATGACGGCATCAGCTTCGAGATGTTCTACGAGCGCGTGGGCCGCCATCCGCGCTGCAAGATGCTGTTCGATCCCAGCCACTTCGTGCTGCAGCAGCTGAACTACCTGGAATTCATCGACATCTACAAGGACCATATCCGCATGTTCCATGTGAAGGATGCGGAATTCAATCCGACGGGCCGGCAAGGCATCTACGGCGGCTACCAGTCGTGGGAAAACCGCGCCGGGCGCTTCCGTTCGCTGGGCGACGGCCAGGTCGATTTCAAGGCCATCTTCTCGAAGATGGCACAGAACAACTACGCAGGCTGGGCCACGCTGGAATGGGAATGCTGCCTGAAGGACCAGGAGGTGGGTGCGCGCGAAGGCGTGGCGTTCATCAACGCCCACATCATTCCCGTGACCGACAAGATCTTCGACGACTTTGCCGGCGCCCCCGTCAGCGCGCAGCAGATCAATACCCTGCTCGGCATCACGCACAACTAATCAACTAATTAACTGAATCAATACAAGGACTTGCCATGCATCAGAATGAAGACAGCTACACCCACGACTATGTGCGCATCGACGGCCAGCGCCTGCATTGCGTCACCGCCGGCACCGGCAAACCCGTGCTGCTGATCCCCGGCTGGCCGCAAACCTGGTACGCCTGGCGCCACGTGATGGCGGCGCTGGCCGCCCAGGGCTACCAGGCGATCGCCATCGATCCGCCCGGCAGCGGCCACTCGGAACGTCCGGCCGGCGGCTACGACACGGGCGCCGTTGCCGCCACCCTGCACCGCGCCATGCTGGCCCTGGGCCATGCGCAGTACGACGTGGTGGGCCACGACATCGGCATGTGGGTCGGCTATGCGCTGGCCAGCGACTTCCCGCAGGCAGTGACGAAACTGGCGCTGACGGAAGCCGTGATCCCGGGCCTGGCGCCGGCGCCGCCGATCTTTGTCGCGCCGTCCGACAACATCTTCCTGTGGCACTTCATGTTCAACCAGGTGCTGGACCTGCCCGAGATGCTCACGGCCGGCAAGGAGCGCGAATACATCCGCTTCATCCTGGACCGCTGGTCGTACCGCCGCGACAAGGTGGCCGTCGACGTGTATGCGGACGCCTATGCCACGCCGGGCGCCCTGCGCGCGGGCTTCGCCTACTACCGCGCCATTCCGGAAACCATCCGGCAAAACCTGGAGCGGGCGAAAAAGAGCCTGGCCATGCCCGTGCTGGCCATCGGCGCCGACCACGCGACGAATGACGCGCCCCTGCTGACCATGCAGGGCAAGGCGGATATATTAAAAGGCGCCATCGTCGCCGAATGCGGCCACTTCATCATGGAAGAACAGCCGGAAGCGTTCATCGCCCACCTGCTGCCGTTCCTGGCCGGAGACGCCGCATGAGCCTCGATCCGCAAGTAGCGGCCTTCCTGGCGCTGGCAAACGATGCGCCGCCGCCCGCCTCGCTGGCGGACCTGCGCGCCGCCACGGAAACGGGGCTGCGCCAGCTGCACGGGCCGCTGGAAGACGTCGCCTCGATCAGGGACTACGTGCTGCCTGGCGAGCATGCGCTGACCGTGCGCGCCTACGTGCCCGCCGGCGCGGACACAGGCAAGCCCCTGCCGGCCATCGTCTTTGCGCATGGGGGCGGCTGGTGCCTGTGCTCGCTGGACCTGTACGACAATCCGTGCCGCGCGCTGGCCAACGCCACCGGCTGCGTGATCTTTTCCGTCGACTACCGGCTGGCGCCCGAGCACAAGTTCCCCGTGCCGCTGAACGACTTTTACTCGGCGCTGTGCTGGGTCGCCCAGCATGGGGCGGCGCTGGGCATCGACGTGAACCGGCTGGCCGTGGGTGGCGACAGCGCGGGCGGCAACCTGGCGGCGGCAGCGGCCCTGATGGCGCGCGACCAGGCCGGTCCCGCGCTGGCGCACCAGCTGCTGCTGTATCCGGCGCTCGATTTCGCCTTCGACACGCCGTCCTACCAGCGCTATGCGGATGGCCATTCGCTGACGCGGGAAGCCATGCGCTTTTGCTGGTCGGCCTACCTGAACGAGCCGGCCGAGGGCGCGCAGCCCTACGCGGCGCCCCTGCGGGCAACGTCGCTCAAGGACTTGCCGCCGGCAACCGTGCTGGTGTGCGAGTACGACCCGCTGCACGACGAAGGCGAAGCCTATGCGCGGTATTTGCGCGACGACGGCGTGGCGGCGCAATGCGTGCAGCTCGACGGCATGATCCATGCGTCGATGCACATGCTGGGCCTGACGCCAGCGGCGCGCGGCCTGTTCGACATGGCGGGCAAGGCCATGCGGCAAGCGCTGGGGGCATAAAAAAACGCGCCGGGGATGGCTCCACGGCGCGTTTTTTTCCATCAGCTGCGCGTCATTCCACCAGCTTGCGCACTTCGATCCCGTTCAGCCACTTCACGTGGCGCGGGCCCGTGCGGATGTCCTTTGCCGAAATGAGGGCGATTTCGCCGTCGTTGTCGTCGAGCGCCTTGCCGTTTTTTTCGTAATAAACGATCACGCCCTCGCCGGCCGGCGCGTTATACAGCTCGCCCCAGGAAAACACCACGGCATAGCCGTCGGTGGCCGTGGCGATGATGGCGAGCTTCTTGACGTCGTTGTGGCCCGGCGCATCGAGCACCGCCTTGTCGAGAATGTCGCGCAGGCGCACGCCGCGGTAGCTGGTGATGGTTTCGGCCCTCTCGCCGTTATGGCGCGTGACGGCGATTTCCCCGCCGTTGGCCGGCGGCAGCTGGCGCAGGTCGGCCACTTTCAGGGTCAATGGCGTTTCCACCATGCCCGTCACGGCCAGCGCGTGGCTCATGTTGTCGCGCGCCGGCGGAGGCGCGGCAGACCACGCGGGTGCCGCGGCCAGCAGCGCGGCCGAAGCGAAACCGGCGGCTATTTTCTTGAACATGCTGTGTCCTTTCATTGAACAGTCAAAAAATCAGAACTGGTACTGCGCATTCGCCAGCCAGGTGCGTCCCGCGCTGGGAAAACCGTCGGACAGCGCGTAATTGCGGTCGCCCAGGTTCGCCACGCCCGCTTCCAGGCTCAAGGCCGGCAAGGGACGGTACACGGCCTTCAGGTTCACGGTCGTAAAGCCGCCCAGTTCCAGGGTGTTCGACACCCAGCATCCGCTGTTCGATTCGGCGATGGCCACCACGTCGACCTGGCGCGCCGCATGCAGCACGGCGTGCGCCGTCAGCTTGTGGCGCGGCACGTCCGTCAGGCGCGTGGCGCGGTCGCTGACGTTCTTCATGTCCGTGTAGGTGTAATTGCCGCCGAAGTCCAGCCAGGCGCCGGCACTGCCGCGCAAGCCCAGCTCCACGCCGCTGATGTGCGCCCTGCCCGCGTTCTGCATCTGCGCGCGCACGCCCGAGACGTTCGCCACGCTCTGGATCTTGTCCTTCACGTCGCTGTAGAACAGCGCCGCTTCCAGCGCCACGCCCTGCGAGTTTCCTTGATACCCCAGCTCATAATTGATCGCCTCTTCCGCGCGCAAGGCCGGGTTTTCGATATACGTGCCCAGGCGCTGCGAATAGCGGTCCTTCAGGGTCGGCAGGCGCGACTTGCGCGCCACGGTGGCGTATACGCGCGCACCGGCGCCGATCTTGCGGAACAGGCCCGCCTGCAGGTCGGTGGCCGATTGATTCTCGGGCAAGGTATAGGCATTGCCGGCGCTGTAGACGGTGTCCGGGCGCAGCGCGTTGCGCGAGACGCCCAGCGACAGTTCCGTCGCCCCGTTCAGGGCGATGCTGTCTTCCGCGCCCAGGGTCCACAAGGCATCCTTGTACCAGGTGGTGCGCACGCCCTTGGCATCGAGTTCCTGGTGTTCGTCGGCCTTGTAGCTGGCCACGAAGCGCAGGCTGTGCGCGGCCAGGCGGAACGATTCGAGTTCCACCGCGCCCCCATTCGTGCGGTCGTTATAGATACTGCGCCCGCCGCTGACGCTGCCCTGGCCGCTGGTTTTCAGGGTCGTGTAGCTGCCGTTCGTATAGGACGTGATTTCATTGTCGTAGCTGTCGTGGTACAGCCGCAGTTTCAGGCGCTCGGCCTCGCCCAGGCGCGTCTGCGAGACGAAATACACGCTTTCCTTGTTCCAGTACGGCCATTGCCAGTAGCGCGCGCCGACGGGATTGACCGATGGCGGCTGGCCTTTTTCGCCATGCTGCTTGTAGTAGCTGAGCGCGTATTCATCGCCCGCCTGCGCGCCATCGGGCGTGTAACCCACCTTGAACGACAGTTTATGGTCCTTGCGGTAGGAGTTGTTGCGCATGCCGCCATCTTCCGTGGCGGTCGGGCGGAAGTCCGACGACAGGGGAAAACCGTCGCTGTCGATGTACGACACGCCCGCCTGCAGATACCACAGGCCCTGGTTGCTGCCCACGTTGGCCGACACCTGGCGCTCGCTGCCCGAGCCGAAGCCGACGGAAGTGTCGCCCTCCAGGCGCGCCGCGGGTTTGCGTGACACCAGGTTGATGGCGCCGCCCAGGGTGTTGGCGCCATAGGCCACGGAACTGAAGCCCTTGGCCACCTGGATGGCGGCCAGGTCGCTGGTCGTGAAGCGGTTGAAATCGACGTAGCCGTCATACGGTACGTAGACGGGAATGCCGTCGATATACAGCGGCACCTGGCGCGCATCGAAGCCGCGGATGGCGACGGTTTTTTCGTTGCGCGAGTTGGTCGACAGCGATACGCCCGACAGCAAATTGAGGGCGTCGCCCACGTTGTCGCGGTTGAAGCGGCGCATCTCGGCGCGGCTCACCTGCGCGCCCACCTGCTGTTCCGCCTGGCCTGCCTGCTCGCGCTGGCCGATCACCGTCACCGTGCCCAGCACGAACGGCGCTGCCGCCTCAATGCCATCGTTGCCCGCCGTTTGCTGCGCCTGCGCCATCTGCGCCAGCGCCAGCATCACGGCACCTGCCATTACCTGTTTCAACATCGTCCAGATCTTTCCACTCTCGTTATATATCGTCTTATATAGCGATACTCAAAAAAGCGGCCACCTGTGCGGCGGCCGTCACCCAACGGCGAAATATACAGGCGTATATAGCGACGTTCAAGCGACAAGGCGGGAAACCCCTGCGCAGATCAATTTTCGAGGCAAATTTCATGCATTGTTTCATGCACCGCAGTATTTCGCTGTGCGAACGAATGTTTCACAAAACGGTTGACATGCGGGATTCGGCTAGGCAAACTGATTTCCAGGGAGCCTGAAAATGAATGCAAATATGACAAATATTCAGACCGCAGCAGATCCGGAACTCATCGTCTTCAGCGATGACGAGGAAGGCAAGGACCGCCAGTTCGTCAACGCGCTGGCGCGGGGCCTGGAAGTGCTGCGCTGCTTCCGCCCTGGCGAAGTATTCCTGTCGAACGCGGACATGGCCAAGCGCACGGCCATCCCGAAACCGACGATTTCGCGCCTCACCCATACCCTCACCAAGCTGGGCTACCTCAATTATTCGGACAGCCTGGGCAAGTACCAGCTGGGCGCCGGCGTGCTGGCCCTCGGCTACCGCATGCTGTCGAACCTCGACGTGCGCAAGATGGCGCGCCCCCTGATGGAAGAACTGGCCGAGCATGCGCAGGCGTCCGTCTCGCTGGGCACGCGCGACCGTCTCAGCATGGTGTACGTGGAAACGTGCCGCAGCAGCGCCAACGTCACCCTGCGCCTCGACGTCGGTTCGCGCATCCCCCTGATGACGACGGCCATGGGCAAGGCCCTGCTGTGCATCCTGCCGCAGGCCGAACGCGACTACCTGATGGACCATGCGCGCGTGCACGAGACGGAGCGCTGGCCGCGCATCAAGGCCGGCATCGAGCAAGGCTTCAAGGATTACCAGGACCGGGGCTTTTGCATCTCGGCCGGCGAGTGGCAGAACGACGTGCATGCGGTGGGCGTGCCCATGCTGGGTGCCGATGGCGAACAGGTGATGGCCTTCAATTGCGGCGGCCCCGCCTTCCTGCTGTCGCGCGAAAAACTCGAAGGCGACCTGGGACCGCGCCTGGTCGCCCTCGTCAAGGCAGTAGAAAAAAACCTGGGACGCGGTTAGAATGCGCGCCCCCTCACAATGACAGTTCCGAGGACCCGATGATACGCGACGAAGAAACCCTGAACATCCTGCTCGACAGCATCGCCCGTTTCGTGCGCGAAGTGCTGGTGCCGAACGAGGCGCTGGTGGCCGAAACGGACACCATCCCGCCCGCCATCGTGGCGCAGATGCGCGAACTGGGCCTGTTCGGCCTGTCCATCCCGGAAGCATACGGCGGCCTGGAGCTGAGCATGGAAGAAGAAGTGCGCGTGGCGTTTGAAATCGCCCGCACCTCGCCCGCCTTCCGCTCGCTGATCGGCACGAACAACGGCATCGGCTCGCAGGGCATCGTCATCGACGGCACGGAAGCGCAGAAACAATACTATCTGCCCAAGCTGGCGGCCGGCGAGATCATCGGCTCGTTCGCGCTGACGGAAGCGGGCTCCGGCTCCGACGCGGCGTCGCTGCGCACGACGGCCGTGCGCGACGGCGACTTCTATATCCTCAACGGCAGCAAGCGCTACATCACCAACGCGCCCGAAGCGAGCATCTTCACCGTGATGGCGCGCACGGACCCCGTCAAGCGGGGCGCCTCGGCCATTTCCGCCTTCATCGTGGAAAAGGACACGCCCGGCCTCTCGCTGGGCAAGATCGACAAGAAGATGGGCCAGCAAGGCGCGCATACCTGCGACGTGATCTTCGAGAACTGCCGCGTCCCTGCCGCAAACATCATCGGCGGCAAGGAAGGCGTAGGCTTTAAAACGGCCATGAAGGTGCTCGACAAGGGCCGGCTGCACATCGCCGCCGTCTGCGTGGGCGCAGCCGAACGCATGCTGGCCGACGCCCTGGCGTATGCGATGGAGCGCCAGCAGTTCGGCCAGCCCATCGCCGAATTCCAGCTGATCCAGGCCATGCTGGCCGACAGCAAGGCCGAGATCTACGCGGCGCGCAGCATGGTGCTCGACGCGGCGCGCCGGCGCGACAACAAGGAGGACATTTCGACGGAAGCGTCGTGCTGCAAGCTGTTCGCGTCCGAAATGTGCGGCCGCGTGGCCGACCGCTCCGTGCAGATCCACGGCGGCGCCGGCTACATCAGCGAATACGCGGCCGAGCGCTTCTACCGCGACGTGCGCCTGTTCCGCATCTACGAAGGCACGACGCAGATCCAGCAGATCGTCATCGCCCGCAACATGATCAAGGCAGCACAAAAGTGAAGGAGGCCGCGATGGACATTCCCGCCCTGCTGGCCGGCTTGCCGGCGCGCCTGTCGGCCATCCCGGCCCACTGGGCGGCGCGCGCGCCGGACGCGCCCGCGCTGCATGAAGGTGGCCGCAGCTGGACCTATGCGCAGCTGCAGCACAGCGTGGAAAGCGCCGCGCAGCTGCTGCGCGATTTGCAGGTGCGCGCCGGCGACCGCCTGATGGTGGTGGGCGAAAACGGCGCGCTGCAGGTGGCGCTGATCTTCGCGGCAGCCAGCATCGACGCGTGGATCGTCAACGTCAATGCACGCCTGTCGGCACGCGAGATCGACACCATCGCCGAGCATTCCGGCGCGCGGCGGCTGCTGTTCCTGGCCGGCGCCTCGCCGGAAGCGGCCGCGCATGCGGCACGTCTGGGCGCGGCCAGCGCCGTCACCGTCGACGGCATGGGCGGGCTGCTGGCGGGCGCATTGAACGATGCCGCCATCGCGGAAGCCTGCGTGCCAGGCAACGAACAGGTGGCTGCGCTGATCTACACGACGGGCACCACGGGCCAGTCGAAAGGCGTGATGCTCACGCACCGCAACCTGCTGTTCATCGCCGCCGTCTCCAGCACCTTGCGGGGATTGACGCGCAGCGACCGCGCCTATGGCGTGCTGCCCATTTCGCACGTGTATGGCCTGGCCTCCGTTGCCCTGGGCACCCTGCATGCGGGCGCCGCGCTGTACCTGGTGCCGCGCTTTTCCGTCGACGGCCTGCTCTCGGCCCTGAAGGACGACGAGCTGACCATCGTGCAGGGCGTGCCCGCCATGTACGCGAAACTGCTGCAAACGCTGGGCGGCGCCGGCACGCCGCTGCCCACCCGGCTGCGCTTTGCGTATGCGGGCGGCTCGCCGCTGGCGCCGTCGCTCAAGCACGAGGTGGAAAGGCTGCTGGGCACCGCGCTGCACAATGGCTACGGCATGACGGAAAGCGCGCCCACCATCAGCCAGACGCGGCTCGACGCGCCGCGCCATGACAGCTCCGTCGGCACGCCGATTCCCGGCGTGGAAGTGCGCGTGGTGGACGTGGCGGGCACGGACGTGGCGCCGGGCGCAGCGGGCGAACTGTGGATACGCGGACCGAACGTCATGGCCGGCTATTACCGCGAACCGGCCATGACGGCAGCCACCATGCGCGACGGCGGCTGGCTCAATACGGGCGACATGGCGCGCCAGGATCCCGACGGCGCCCTGTTCATCGTGGGGCGCACCAAGGAACTGATCATCCGCTCCGGCTTCAATGTGTATCCGCTGGAAGTGGAAACGGCCCTGAACGCCCACCCTTCCGTGGTGCAGTCGGCCGTGGTGGGACGCACCCTGGACGATGGCAACGAAGACGTCATCGCCTACGTGGAACTGGATGCGCAGCACCCGGTGACGGTGCAGGCCTTGCAGGACTATCTGGCGCAGACCCTGTCGCCCTACAAATGCCCGGCGGCCATCATCGTCATGGAAGCGCTGCCGGCGGCGGCCACGGGCAAGATTTTAAAGGGGCAACTGCGCCAGATGGCGCAGAACAGGCCGTAAATTCACCATTGCAGTTGGTTTCAATACACCCGACAATAAAACCCAGGCGGGTAGCTTTGCCGGCGCCGGTCCTGGCGCCGGCAAACCAAGTCACATCACCGGAGGAGATACGATGAAACGCACATACACACGCATCGCCATGGCAGCGCTGCTTGCCAGCGCCTGGATGGCACACGCCAGCGCCGACGAATTCCTGGTCGGCGCGGAAATCCCCCTGACGGGCAACCTGGCCAGGGTCGGCGCCGGCATGCAGGAAGGGATCATGGTGGCGGCCGAGGTGTTCAACAAGACCAACGGCAAGCACACCGTCAAGATCGTCACCGTCGACGACGAATCGGCGCCCGCCAAGGCCATCGCCGCCGTGGAAAAGCTGGCCAGCCAGGGCGTGGTGGCCATCACGGGCGGCTATGGCTCGAACAATATCTCGCCCGCCTCGGATACGGCCAACAAGCTGGGCCTGGTCTACATCACCTCGGGCGGCGTGGACGACAGCCTGGTATCGAGCGGGCGCAAGAATTTTTTCCGCATCAATAACACGGCCGGCTACGAAAAAGCCATGCTGGGACTGCTTGCCGACGTGGGCGCCAAATCCGTCTCCATCGTGTACTCGACCAAGGACGCCACCACGGGACTGGCGAAGGACGTGGAAAAGGCCCTGGCCGCCAAGGGCGTGAAGGTGACGACGCACTCGTTCGACCCGGCCATTACCGACTTCAAGCCCATCATCAACAAGATCAAGCTGCAGGACAAATCGGAAGTGGTGGCCATGGTCGGCTACGAAAACGACTATGTGGGCATCATCCGCGCCGCCCGCGTACTGAAGCCGAAGATCAAGGCCATGGTGGGCGTGTGGTCGCTGGCCACGCCGAAGATGGCGGCCGACTTCCCCGACCTGATGCCGAATGTCTTCGGCACGGCCCTGCTGCCCTTCCCCACGGAGTTCAAGACAGCCGACGGCAAGGCCTTCAGCGACGCCTACAAGCAGCTGTACAAGAAGGAGCCGGACTACCTGGGCCAGTTCGGCTACGTGCAGTCGATGCTGCTGTTCGAAGCGATCGCGCGCGCGGCCGACAAGGGCACCATCAAGAAAGGCGGCGTGGCCGAGGAAATGCGCAAGACGGACCGCGAAACCCTGATCGGCCGGGTGCAGTTTGCCGCCAACGGCGACAACCAGAACTTCGTGCACCGCATGGCGCAGCACCAGGACAAGAAGGTGGTCATCGTCTGGCCGAAGGAACATGCGACGGGCAAGCTGGCCTATCCGGCCCTGCCCTGGTAAACGGCAGCCTCCCCTGCACACGCGCATGCCCGCCGGGCATGCACCGATGAACGGCAGCCGTGGCGCATCTTCGCGCTGCGCCAGGCTGCCTGACGGGACGACGACATGACAGAATTAATCTTGCAAGCCCTGTATTCGGGCCTGCTGCAGGGCGGCTCCTACGCCCTGATCGCACTGGGACTGGCGCTGGTCTTCGGCACCATGAAAGTGATCAATCTGGCGCACGGCGAACTGGTGCTGCTGGCCGCCTACATCGCCTACAGCGTGGAATCGGGCCTGGGCCTGGGGCCCATGTTCGCCATCCCCATCGCGCTGGTGATCGTCAGCCTGACGTCCGTGGGCGTCTACCTGATCGTCAGCCGCATCAAGAAAGACCGCGAAATCAATTCGCTGATCCTCACCTACGGCATCGGCGTCATCCTCACCAATTTCATCCTGCTGGTATGGAAGGCCGACATCCGCTCGACGTCGTCGACCTGGCTGCAGGAAGGCATCGAGATCGGCCCGTTTTTCAGCATGCGCAGCGAAGTGATCTTCTTCGGCGTCAGCCTGGTGCTGATGGCGGCCCTGTGGCGCTGGCTGGCCACCAGCTGGTATGGCCGCGCCGTGCGCGCCGTCTCCAGCAACCGCGACGCGGCCAAGCTGATGGGCATCGACCCGGGCCGCACGGAACTCGTCTCCTTCCTCGTCGCCGGCATCCTGGCCGCCTTCGCGGGCGTCGCCCTGTTCAGCTATGGCGTGATCCAGCCTGCCTACGGCGGCGCGCTGACGGTGAAAGCCTTCATCATCACGGTACTGGCCGGCATCGGCTCCATCCCCGGCGTGCTGCTGGCCGCCGTGCTGCTGGGCGTGGCCGAAGCGCTGACCGTCACCCTGGCCAGCTCCGCGCTGCAGGAATTATCCGGCATGGTGCTGTTCCTGCTGGTGCTGTTCATCATGCCGAACGGCCTGTTCGGCGCACAACGGAGGCGCGGATGAAGCGCTCGACACTGATCTCCACGGCGGGCCTGCTGCTGGCCGCCTATCTCGCCGTGCCGCTGGCACTGGGCGGCAACCAGTACGTGATGAGCATGGTGGTGGCGGCCCTGATCATCGGCGGCGTGGCCATGTCCTGGGCCCTGCTGGGCAATCTGGGCGGCATGGTCAGCTTCGGCCATGCGGCGTTCTTCGGCGTGGGCGCGTACGTCTCCGCGCTGGCCACCGTGAAACTGGGCCTGCCGGTGTTTGCCGCCATGCTGCTCGGCGGCGCGGGCGCAGCCGTCGCCGCCGTCATCATGCTGCCCGTGCTGCGCCTGCGGGGGCCGTACTTTGCGCTGGCCATCCTCGCCTACGCCCACATCTTCCGCATCCTGGCCACGGAATGGCGTTCCGTCACGGGCGGCGCAGGCGGCATCAACAATATCCCGGCACTGCCCACCGTCTTCGGCTTCGACCTGGCCAGCAAGACGGGCGCCTACCTGGTGGTGCTGACCCTGGTGGTGGCATGCGCGTTTGCCTACAGCCGCATCCGCGCCAGCCATTACGGCATCGCCCTGCGCGCCATGCACGACAGCGAAGACGCCACGCGCGTCGTCGGCGTCAACAGCACCCTGCTGAAAGGCGCCATGCTGCTGGTGTCGGCCTTCATGGCGGGCCTGTTCGGCGCCTTCAACGCCCACTACATCAACTTCCTGGAGCCGGACTACGCATTCAACAGCCTGTGGGTGACCTTACCCATCGTGGCGGCCATCTTCGGCGGCTACCGCACGATACTCGGCCCCGTGCTGGGCGCCGTGGTGGTCTACCTGGTCGACCAGCTCATTTTCAAGTCGCTGATCCCCACGGGCCACCAGCTGGTGCTGGGCGTGCTGCTGGTGGCGATGATCGTCTTCAGTCCGAACGGCCTGCTGCCGCTGCTGCAAAAATGGCTGAAAAACGCGTTCACAGCGAAGGGGAAACAACATGCTTGAACTCGATAATGTGTCCGTGCGCTTCGGCGGCCTGACGGCCGTCGATTCCGTCACCTTAAAAGTGGGCAGCCACGACGTGATCGGCCTGGTGGGCGCGAACGGCGCCGGCAAGACCACCCTGTTCAACGCCATTTCCGGCCTGGTGCGCCCCACCGGCGGCGGCATCCGCTTCGAGGGCCGCGACATCATGGCCACGCCCATGTACCAGCGCGCGCGCCTGGGGCTGGGCCGCACCTTCCAGATCCCGCAGCCCATGCACGAATTGACGGTGCGCGAAAACCTCGTCGTGGCGCAGCGTTTCGGCACGGGCAAGGTGGACCAGCGCAAGATCGATGAAATCCTCGATTTCACGAGCCTGGCGGACAAGGCGCAGCGCGATGCGGCCAGCGAACTGGCGCTGACGGAACTGAAAGCTCTGGAAGTGGCCAAGGCGCTGGCGACGAATCCGAAGCTGCTGCTGTTGGACGAAGTGCTGGCCGGGCTGGAAACGAACGGCAAGCGCCGTTTCATGGGCATGCTGAAGGACTTGCACGCAGCCTTTGGCGTGGGCATCGTCATGATCGAGCACGATATCGAAACCATCAGCAATCTGTGCCAGCGCGTGGCCGTGCTCAATTTTGGCCAGCTGATCGCCGACGGCACGCCGGATTGCGTGTTCCGCGACCCGGCCGTCATCGAAAGCTACACGGGAGCCGCGCATGCTTGAAACGATGCTGGAAATAAGCAAACTGCGCGCCGGCTACGGCGCCATCAACGTGCTGTGGGACGTGTCGCTGTCCATCCGGAAGGGCAAGCTGACCACCATCATCGGCCCGAACGGGGCCGGCAAGACCACCCTGCTGCGCGCCATCATGGGCCTGCTGCCCGTGGGCGCGGGCAGCATCGCGCTGGACGGCCACGCCATCAACGGCACGCCCACCTGGAAGATGAGCGACGCCAGGGTCACCATGATCCCCGAGGGCCGCATGACGTTCCGCGACATGAGCGTGGAAGAAAACCTGATCATGGGCGCCTTCCCCAAGGAGCACCGCAGCCACATGCCGGCCCGCCTGGCCGAAGCCTACGCCATGTTCCCCCGCCTGCACGAGCGGCGCAAGCAGCTGGCCGGCTCACTGTCCGGCGGCGAGGCGCAGATGCTGGCCATGGCGCGCGGGCTGATGTCGGACCCGTCGCTGCTGATCATCGACGAGCCGTCGCTGGGCCTGGCGCCGCTGGTGGTCAACGAACTGTTCGAGATCCTCGCGCGCCTGAACGACGGCCGGCGCACCATCATTTTAGTGGAGCAGAACACGGCGCGCGCCGTGGGCGTGGCCGACCACGTCTACCTGATGCAGAGCGGCAAAGTGGCGCTGTCGCAGCCGGCGCTTGATGTCGACCTGGAACACCTGCATGCGCTGTATTTCGCCCGCTAAACAAGGTGATCGGCGCGGGGGCTGAGCGGCCTGCGGCCGTCACTCCTCGTCGTCGGCCAGTTTGTCGAACACCTGCAAGTCCGCCTTGCCGAGTCCGGCCATCACGAAGGGATCGTCGGCAGGAAAGCGGCCCGTATCGACCAGCATGCGCAGCTTGCTCAAGCGCTCGCCCTGCGCCAGCGCTTGCGCCTGCGGATCGGCGTCGGCCTCGGCACCGGCCTGCCCGATCGCGTGGGTCACGGACTCGGGGAACTCCCACAATTCGGCGATCTTGACCGACAAGATGCGCGCCTGCGCAAATACCTGGGCGATGAAGGCGTCCGACTGGGGAAACGCGTCGGGCGCATGCATCTGGTCGATCAGCCGGAACGCCACCACCAGGCCGACATTGGCCATCAGCCCCGCCAGATAGGCATCGAAGGCGTTTGCCTGCAGTGCAGGCGCGAGCAGGTTGGCCGCCAGCGCGCATTTCTCGGACTGGCGCCAGATCAGCGGCGCCGTGCGGATGGTCAGCCCGCCGCTTTGCATGCTGACGATGGGACGGAAGGCGACGCGGGCCAGCAGCATGCGCATGCCGTTTTGCCCCAGCAGCATGATGGCGCCTTCCATATTGTTGATCGACGGGCTGGCGTTGTAGCGCGAATGGTAGCAGGGGCGGTTCGCTTCGCGGAACACCTCGGCGACCAGCAGCACATCCTGGGCCAGTTGGCGCGACAGCTCGGCCGCGCTCATGTTTTCATTTTGCAAGGTCCGCATCAACTGCGGAATGATGGCGGGAATGCGCGGCACCAGCGCGGCGCCGGCGACCGGTTCACGGGCCAGCCGCGTCAATTCGTCCAGGATTTGCTGTTCGGACTGCTGTGACGCCTGCGCCGACCCTGCGGCCGCCAGCCAGCGGTAATAGATGGCATCGATTTCGGCGATGGTGGCTGGCGGCCCCGTCATCTCGGGCGCCGCCGCAGCCGTGACGGGCGCAGGCTTGCTCTTTTCGTCGCCGCCGTTCAGTAATTTTCCTATCCAACCCATTTTGCTATCCAGCCCCATATGCATCACTATCGCGACATCCGCGCCGCGATTTTACTTGATGACGGCAGCGCCGGTGCGGCGGGCGTGGCCGGCCTTGTCCAGCCGCCGCAAGCTGCTACAGTAGCACTCCCGCAGGTCCCCCTGCTTTGCAAGGCAAATCATGAACAATATGCTGGCCCGGTACGTCACCGGCCAGGCGTATAACAACGCCTGGGCCAACCACCGCCTGCTGAAGGCATGCGCCCAGCTGACCCAGGCCGAGTTCCAGGCCACGCGCGTCAGCTTTTTCCCCACCATCCAATTCACCCTGAACCACATCCTGACGTGCGACTGGTTTTATCTCGACGCGCTGGAGCGCGAGCTGCGCGGCGAGGCGCCCCATGCCGACTGCTATGTATTCTTCGAACAGGACGAACCGTTTAGCGATTGCGCCGCACTGCAGGCGGCGCAGCGCGCATCGGACTTGCGCCTGATCGCCCATTGCCGCAGCCTGTGCGACGCGGACCTGGCGCGGCCCGTGACGATACTGCGCGACACGCCGCAAGTGGACACGCGCCTGCGCATGCTCGCGCATGTGTTCCAGCACCAGATCCACCACCGGGGGCAGGTGCACGCCATGCTGGCCGGCACGCGCATCGCGCCGCCCCAGCTCGATGAATTCTATTGCGCCGGCGAAGCGGGCGAGCGGGCGCAGGATTTTGCGGAACTGGGCTGGACGGAAGCGGACGTGTGGGGAGCGCGCTGACTTATTCCCCGGCGTGGCAGCACACGCACAGCTTGTTGCCATCGAGGTCGCGGAAGTAGGCGCCATAGTAATGGGCGTGGTAATGGGGCCGCAAGCCGGGCGGCCCTTCGCACACGGCGCCCAGCGCCAGCGCGGCCTGGTGGCAGCGGTCCACCTGCGCGCGGCTGGCCGCCAGCAAGGCCGTCATCTGGCCGTTGCCGGGAGCGGCCGGCAAGCCGTCGTGCGGCGCCGTCAGCACGAACAGGGGCCGCGGCGCGTCCTGCGCCATCCAGCCCGCCCAGGGCTGGTCCCGGTCATGGAATTTTTCGATCAAGCCCAGCTCTCCCAGCAGGGCCGTGTAGAACGCGTAAGCGCGGGGAAAGTCGTTGGTGCCGAGGCAGAGATGGGACAGCATGCTGCTCCTTCATGAATTCATGCATGTGCGGCGACATGCGCCAGCTGATTATAGTGGCGCATCGCTTTCCCTCATGATCCCATGCCAGACCTCGACCGCCTTCAGCTGCTTCCCCCTTCCAGCGCCGACCTTCCCGCCTTGCTGGCCTTCGAACTGGAAAACCGCGCCTATTTTGAAAACTGGGTCACGGCGCGCGCGCCGTCCTACTACGGGCAGGAAGCCATCGCCGCCGCCATCGGGCAGGCGCAGCGCGAGCGCCAGCAAGACCTCGCTTATCAGTACCTGGCCAAGCTGGACGGGCAGATCATCGGCAGGGTCAACCTGACGGCCGTCACGCGCCCGTATTTCAACAAGGCAGTACTCGGCTATCGCATCGGCGAACGGTTCGGCGGACGCGGCTACGCCACGCGCGTGGTCGCCCTGCTGCTGGAAGAGGCATTCGGTCCACTGGACCTGTGGCGCCTGGAAGCGACGGCGCGGCCGCAAAACCTGGGCTCGCTCGCCGTCATGCAGCGCAACGGCTTTCATCAGTATGGCAAGTCGGACCAAGCCATGTTTTTCCAGAATGCCTGGTCGGATTTGCTGTATTTTGAGCGGCGCAATCCGCAAGCCATGGCCTGAGATGGCGTATTTTTCCGGCAGCAATGCGACTTTGATCCTGTCACCGGCGACTTTGTGGCAACGCAAAGCAGCGCGATATTGAACTGATAACGTCAAGGTTCGGGAATTTCCCCACTCTTGCCAAGTCCGACATGAAATTGCGGCTACGCCTGTTCGAACACGTGGTGCTGGCATTGGCCGTCGCTATCTTTGTCGCCGCCATCGTGCTGGCACGCATCACACAGTGGGCTGAAACGCAGGCACTGCCCGCCTATCCCGTGCAGGGCATGCACCTGGTTGGCAAGGTGCTGTTTTTCCTGGACGGCTGCGTCGTCATTGCCGTCAGCAGCATCCTGGCCACCCGGCTCTTCCGCATACTCACCAAGGAGGATTTATGAACGACCTTCACTACCTGTTTACGCTCCAGCATCCTCGCCGCTTCTGGTACAGCGCCATCGTCATCGCCGTGGCCTCGGCCATCCTGCTCGGTCCCTGGCTCGACAGCAGTCCCTGGCTGGTGGCGATCCCCTTCGTGGCCGGCGGCCTGCTGATGGCGCTCGGCGAGCTGTGGGATGACATGCACGGCAAGCGCCTGCAAAACGGTGACGACGCGCATGCGCCTTGCCGGCATCCCTGAGGCAGGATGATGCGTGCACGCAACAGCGATACGCCATCGCGCACGCCGTCGCCGCCATTTTCCTGCGCATGGGCCTCCCCATTGCCCTCATTTAAGACTCGCTTCAGTCTCGCCGTGCATCGTGAACATGTCGCCAGCGGCAATGGCGCCTCCCTCCACCATCACGGGTACCGCCCGGCGAAAGAACCGCTATGAGCACATGGATGCGCGCCAACAAAGGTTTCTTGATGTTTCTCCTGCTGTTCGGCGTGTTCCGCACGGCCGTGGCGGACTGGAATCCCATCCCCTCGGCCTCCATGCGCCCCAACCTGCTCGAAGGCGACGTGGTCTTCGTCAACCGCCTGGCCTTCAACCTGAAAGTGCCGCTGACGGACATCGTGCTGCAGCGCCTGGGCGAACCGCAGCGGGGCGACATCGTCACCTTTTCCTCGCCGAAAGACGGCACGCGGCTGATCAAGCGCATCGTCGCCCTGCCAGGCGACACGGTGGAAATGCGCGAAGAGCAGCTGGTCATCAACGGCCAGCCCGCCCAGTACACGGCGCTCGACACGGCACCGGAAACCATCGCCCACGTGGGCCAGCTGACGGCACAGCGCATCCGCGAGCGCAACCAGACCGAGCAGCACCTCATCCAGGTCTTGCCGCAGATCGCGGGCGCCGCGCGCAGCTTTGCTCCCGTGACGGTGCCGGCCGACCATTTCCTCATGCTGGGCGATAACCGCGACAACAGCGCCGACTCGCGCTATTTCGGCTTTGTGCCCCGCGCGTTGCTCATCGGCAAGGCCGAACGCATCCTCGTCTCGGCCAACATCGAGGAGCATTGGCAGCCGCGGCTGCAGCGTTTCGGCATGAAGCTGGAATAAGCCCCCTTGCAACGGCGCCGTGCTTTTCGGTTAGCATGGCGCATCATGCAAAACTTTCCCACCGCCAGCCAGCTTCACGCCAGCGACGCTCCTGCCCTCGATCAGCTGGCGCAGTTCCTGCACCACCATCCCGACGTGCTGTTGCTGACGGGCGCCGGCATCAGCACGGCGTCCGGCATTCCCGCCTACCGCGACACGGAAGGCGTGCGGCATGGCAACGCCCCCGTGCAAGGCCCCGACTTTCGCCGCCAGGAAGCCGTGCGCCGCCGCTACTGGGCGCGCAGCATGGTGGGCTGGCCGACCCTGGCGCGCGCCGCGCCAAATCCCGGGCACCTGGCCATCGCGCAACTGGGCCAGCGCCAGCGCATCGGCGGCCTGGTCACGCAAAACGTGGATGGACTGCATCAGCAGGCAGGCAGCGCCGCCGTCACGGAATTGCACGGCAGCATACACGGCGTGGTCTGCCTCGATTGCCAGGCGCGCCACACGCGCCGCCTGATCCAGGATCAGCTCGAACGCGACAATCCGCACCTGCTGGGCGCCACGGCCACGCCGACGCCCGACGGCGACGCCTTGCTGGAGCCGTCGCAGCTGGCCGCCTTCCACGTGCCCGCCTGTCCCCGCTGCGGCGGCACCCTGCAGCCCGACGTGGTGTTTTTCGGCGATGGCGTGCCCGCCGCCTGCGCGGCGGAGGCCGAGAACAAGATGCGCGGCGCCAGCGCCCTGCTGGTAGTTGGCTCGTCCGTCATGGTGTATTCCAGCTTTCGCCTGTGCCGCATGGCGGCCGAAACGGGCAAGCCCGTGGCCGCCATCAACCTGGGCAAGACGCGCGCCGACCATTTGCTGGCATTCAAGACGGAAGCGCCGGCACAGGACATCTTGCCTGCATTAGCGGCCATGTTGGCCTGATCCCGACTCAGCGCCGCGTCACTCTCGCTATACTGTGGGATTGACGAGGAGAATTCATGCTGGAACTGTTGAGTGAACACGCCTGTTTTGGCGGCGTACAACGCTTTTATCGCCACGATGCGCAAACCATCGGCTTGCCCATGCGTTTCTCGGCCTTCATTCCGGACACGGCGCCGGGCGCCACGGCCAGCACCAGGCGCCCCGCCCTGTTTTACCTGGCGGGCCTGACCTGCACGGAAGAAACTATCATGATCAAGGGCGGCGCCCAGCGCGTGGCGGCCGAGGAAGGCCTGATCCTGATCGCGCCCGATACCAGCCCCCGTGGCGCGAACATCGCGGGCGAGAGCGACGCGTGGGATTTCGGCGTGGGCGCCGGCTTTTACGTGGACGCCACCGTGGCGCCATGGAACAGCCATTACCGCATGTACAGCTACATTCTGGAGCTGCGCGCCCTGCTGGAGCAGGAACTGGCCATCGACGCGCAGCGCACGGGTATTTTCGGCCACTCGATGGGCGGCCACGGCGCGCTGGTGCTGGCCTTGCGCAACCCGGAACTGTTCCGCTCCGTTTCGGCCTTCGCCCCCATCGCCGCACCGAGCCAATGTCCGTGGGGCAAGAAGGCGTTCACGGGCTACCTGGGCAGCGACGCGGCCAGCTGGCAGCAGTACGATGCCAGCGCGCTGATGCGCACCCTGCAGGGCCAGCCCGCACTGTTTCCCGAAGGCATATTGATCGATCAGGGCCTGGCCGACAAATTCCTGCCCGAGCAACTGTTCCCCGACGTCTTCGAAGCGGCATGCCGCGACGCCGGCCAGCCCCTGCAGCTGCGCCGCCATGCCGGTTACGACCACGGCTATTACTTCATCGCCAGCTTCATGGAAGAGCACGTGCGCTTCCATGCGCACACCTTGCGCGCCCTTGCCTGACCGGGCTATTGCGTGGTGCTGGTATGCCCGTTGAAATGGCGCGTGTACCAGTCCGTGGCCAGCAGGGCGGCCTGGTGCCGCGTGTCGGGGCCGCCCGGCGCGGCGATCTGTTCCAGTTGTTTGTCGCAGCGCAAGGTGGCGAACGCCATGCGGTTCAGGCCAGCCACGTCGGGGTCGCGCCCGCCCACGATCAGCAACGACGGCACGCGCACGTTTTCCAGCGCCGCCTTGCCGGCCATTTCCACCTGGCCATCGCAGACGGCCAGCGCGGCGATTTCCCCGCTGCGCCATGCCGCCAGCTGCATCACGACGGCCGCGCTGGTGCCGTAGCCATACAGGCCGCAGGGCAAGCGCCGCGTGGACGGGTCCACCTGCAGCCAGCCCAGGGCTTTTTCCAACTGGCGCGCCAGCAGCACGATATCGCTGCGCACGAAATACGCATGGCCATTGCTGCCGCCGCCGGGCTCGACGCCGCCCTGGTCGAAGCGCAGGGTGGCGATGCCCGCTCGCAGGAAATCCTGGGAAGTGGCGTGGCTGGAGGCGCCCAGGTAATCGCTATCGGCGCCCGCGCCGTGGGCAAACAGGACGATGCCGACCGGGCGTTCGGGCATTTCAAGCACGCCGTCCATTTGAAGTTCATCGGCTGTGATGCTGACAAATTGTTCTTGCATGGCTGCCTCCGCTATCGAGCTGGGATCAAGCTCACATCAAGCTGAAATCACACTGCTGTTGCGCTGATTTTGCCGGACCGGGCGCCGCCTGCGCGCCTTGAGCGGCAAGCCTCAGTGTACCAGTCTGCGTCCGTTCACGCGCGGCGCACGGCAAATTTGCCACGCGCCGGCATCAGACGGCGCCGTGCCGGTCCAGCCCCTTCAGCACGGCTTCCGGGCGGATCGGCAAATGCCGCACGCGCGACGCCACGGCGGCGAAGATGGCGTTGCCGATGGCAGGCGCCACGGCCGTGGTCGGCGGCTCGCCCATGCCCGTCGCCGTCTGCGTGCTGGCAACAAATTCAATATCGAGCTCGGGCACGTCGGCCATGCGCAGGGGCGTGTAGGTATTCAGGTTGGTATCCTTCACTTCGCCATTCAGGAAAGCCGTGCCTTCATGCAAGGCCATGCTCACGCCCCACAGGGCGCCCCCTTCCGCCTGGGCCAGCGCCCCATCGGGATCGACGATGCTGCCCGCGTCGATGACCATAAACAGCTTTTCGACTTTCACCATGCAAGTGCTGCGGTCCACTTTCACTCTGGCAACGCAGGCCGTCCAGGTGGGCATGTCGCGCTCCTGACCGAACGTGGCGGCGATGCCCAGGCCCGTGTCGGGCGGCATGGCCGTGCCCCAGCCGGCCTTGTCCGCCACCCGCTGCAGCACGTGGGCCAGGCGCGCGGCGCCGCCGACGGCATTCGGCGCGCTGCCCGCATTGCGGCCCGTCGCCTGCAGCAGGGACAGACGGAACGCCAGCGGATCGACCTTGGCCGCCTGCGCCGCCTCATCCATGAAACTTTCCACGGCCCAATTCGTCCAGCCGGGACCCACGGAGCGCAGCCAGCCGGGGCGGAAACTGCTGTTGGCCAGGTCGTTCGACACGGCCCGCACGCGCTGCGCGCCCACCGTGTACCAGTGGTCGGCGCCGGCGATGGCAAACGGGTCATACGGATGGCCCTGCTTATCCTTGGCCAGCAAGGCCGGTATCATCGCTTGCGTGGGCCAGCCCGCGCTGGCCTCGTGCACCATCGCCGACACCTTGCCCGCGTCGTCGAAGGCCATGCGCACATGCTGCACGGACGGCGAACGGGGCGAATCGAAACGGGCGTCGTCGGCCCGCGTGCAGATCATCTTGACGGGACGCCCCACGGCTTGCGCGGCCAGCGCGGCCGGCACGCAGTAATCGCCGTTGAGGCGCCGCCCGAAACCGCCGCCCAGCAGATAGGTATGCAGCATCACCTGGCTTTCCGGCACCTTCAAGGCCTGCGCCAGCACGGGCAGGATCAGCGATTGCCACTGGTTGCCCGCATGGATGTGCCAGACGCCGTCGACTTCCTGCGCCACGGCATTCACGGGTTCCAGCTGGAAATGCAGCACGGTGCTGGTCGTGTAATGGCGTTCCAGTTGCAGGCTGGCATCCTTGAACGCCTGCTCCACGCCGTCGTCGTCGACCACGCGGGCGCCCAGCGTCGCATCGGCCAGCTGCTTGGCGGCGTAGTTGACGATATCCTGCTCCGACACGTGGGCAGCCGCGCCGGCCCGCCATTTCACCTGCACCAGGTCGGCCGCGCGCATGGCGGCCGCATACGTGTCGGCCACCACCATGACCCAGCCGGGCACCGTGCCGCTGGGGTCCTGCAAGGCCACCGAGCGCAGGTAGCCCTTGACCTTCTTCGCGGCCGTGTCGTCGATGGACACCACTTTTGAGCCGTAGCGCGTGGGCGGGATCTTCGGACGCGCATACAGCATGCCCTCGATGTGCGCATCGATGCCGTACACGGCCGTGCCATTCGTCTTCGCGGGAATGTCGAGCGCCTGCACGTTCTGGCCGATCAGGCTGCGCTGCTGCGGCGTCTTCAGCACGATGGCCTTCAATTGTTCCGGCGTGTACTGGCGCGCCAGCTTGCCACGGCGCACGATGTCGCCATAGCCGATCGACCGTCCCCGGCCATGCACGGCGCCCAGCCTGGCGTGGCAGGCGGACACGGGCACGCGCAGCAGGCGCGCGCCCTCCTCGACCAGCGCCAGGCGCCCGGCCGCGCCGGCACGGCTGAGCGGGTCGAAATTCTGCCAGACGGACCAGCTGCCGCCCGTCACCATCAAGCCCCATTTCGGGTCCGTGTCCACGTAATGCAGGCGCACCTTGCTCCAGTCCGCTTCCAGTTCCTCGGCCACGATGCGCGCCAGGGCCGTGCCGATGTGCTGGCCCATTTCCGCCTTGGCGATATTCACGGTGACGATGCCGTCGCCGCCGATCTCGAACCAGATACTGGGGTCGAACACGGGCGCGGCGGGCCTGGCAGGCGGCACGCGCGCCACTTTGCTGTCGGCCAGGGAACTATCGGCGCGCAGGAAAGCCAAAGTAAACCCCGTGCCGGCGGCGGCGATCAGGAAACCGCGCCGGCCCAGCGAGCTGGGACGGGCAGCAGAATTTTCTTTCGGCAATTTAAACACCGGGCGCCTCCTGCATGCCGGCCGCCAGCTTGATGGCCTTGCGAATGCGCACATACGCCATGCAGCGGCACAGGTTGCCGCTCATGACGGCATCGATATTCGCATCCGTCGGCTGCGGATAGTCGCGCAGCAAGGTTGCGGCCTGCATGATCTGGCCCGACTGGCAATAGCCGCACTGGGGCGCCTGCGTGGCGACCCACGCCCGCTGCAGCGCGTGCGTGCCGTCCGGCGACAAGCCTTCGATGGTGGTAATGGCGCAGCCCGTCACGGCGGCGATGGGCGTGATGCACGAGCGCATGGCGCGGCCATCCACATGCACGGTGCAGGCGCCGCACATGCCGATGCCGCAGCCAAACTTGGTGCCTGTCAAATGGGCCTCGTCGCGCAGCACCCACAGCAGCGGGGTTTCGGCATCCACTTCCGTGCTGAAGGGCTGGCCATTGACGATAATCGTATGCATGATGTCTTTCAGTAATTACTTGGCGGCACCAGGTGCCGCACGGGTGGCGGCACGCGCGCGCGCCACGGCCCCTTCCAGGTTCGTCCAGGCGGGCTGGTGGCTGCGGCTGCGGCGCAGATAGGCGGCCAGCTGGGCCACGTCGTTGTCCGTCAGCGAGGCGGCAAAGCCGGGCATCAGCACGCCGGACATGGCCGCATCCTTGCTAATGCCGTGCAATATCACCTGGATCAGGTTGGCGGGATCGGGCGCGCTCACGGCGCTGTTCAGGCTCAGCTCCGGACGCAGGGCCACGGGCCGGCCGTCGCTGTTCGAATGGCACGACGCGCAGGCGGCCACGTACAGGCTGGCGCCGCGGTCATTGTCGACCAGGCTGACCCGCTGCGAACGGGCGATGCCCGCCTGGATCACGGCGTCGGCGTCCACCTTGCGCCCGGCCGCGCCGGAAACGCCCGCAAAATACACGGACAGCGCTCGGATATCGCTATCGGGCGAGGCGCCCATGCCTTCGTGCACGACGGCCGACATGGGCCCGGCCGCCACGCCGTGCAGGGCCGTCGCCCCCGTGCGCAGGAAGGCATACAGCTCATCCTGCGTCCACGGCAGCGGCGCCGTGTTGGCGCTGGTCAAGGCCGGCGCGTACCAGCGATCGATGGACGCGCCCAGGTAAGTCGAAGCGGCGATCTCGGCGCCCAGCGCATTGCGCGGCGTGTGGCAGGCGGCGCAATGGGCCAGGCCTTCGGCCAGATAGCGGCCCCGGTTCCAGTCCAGGCCTTGCGCAGGATCAAGCTGGAATGTCGCCGGCTTGAAAAACAGCAACTTCCAGCCCGCCTGCAAGGGCCGCAGATTCAAGGGAAACGGCACGGTATTGGCGGGCGCAACCGCGTACACGGGGGGGCGCGTCATGAAATACGCGTACAGGGCCGTCAGGTCCGTCTCCGAGACGAGGCTGAAATGGGTGTACGGAAAGACGGGATACAGGTGGGCGCCATCGCGGCCCACGCCTTCGCGCATGGCCCGCTGGAACGCGGCCAGCGACCAGCGGCCGATGCCCGTTTGCGCGTCGGGCGTGATATTCGTCGCATAGACCGTGCCGAACGGCGTGGCCAGGCCGTGGCCGCCCGCGTAGTCGGCGCCGCCCGTGGCCGTATGGCAGGCGGCGCAATTGCCCATGCCGGCCAGGATGCGCCCCCGCTCCACCACTTGCGGGGAGAATGCCGTGGCGGCAGGCGGGTTGACGGGCGCCAGCGCGGGGCGCCAGTAATACAGGTAGGCAGCCAGCGCCGCCGCGATGAGCAGTGCCAGCAACAGCAGCAGGCCGGTGAAGATTTTCTTGAGCAAAACAGGAGTCCGGTAAAAGGCCAGGTACGCGCCTGCCGCGCACGGACGGCGGCGGTAGCGCAGATTGTGACAATCTTACCGCGATTGTGACTTGTTGTATGTACGCAATGACACGCAGGCAACGCCGCGGGCGGGCTGCGCCTTATAATCAGCGTTTCAGCACGCCGCCGCTCTCTTCATGCATACCGTTACCATTATCCTCATCCTCGTCCTGACCGTCGTCCTGTGCGGCTTCATCGCCCGCTCGCGCTGGGTCAAGCTGCCGCTGCCCCTGATCCAGATCGCCGGCGGTACGGGATTGGCCGTGTTTGGCGTGCAAGTGCCGCTCGATCCCGACATTTTCTTCCTGCTCTTCATTCCGCCGCTGCTGTTTCTCGATGGCTGGCGCATTCCCAAGGGCGCCTTCTTTTCCGATGCGCGCTCGATCCTGATGCTGGCCATCGGCCTCGTGCTGTTTACCGTGCTGGGCATGGGTTTCTTCATCGACTGGCTGATTCCCAGCGTGCCGCTGGCCGTCGCCTTCGCGCTGGGCGCCATCCTGTCGCCGACGGACCCCGTGGCCGTGTCGGCGATCGCGGCCGGCAACCCGATCCCGCCGCGCCTGATGCACATCCTCGAAGGCGAATCCTTGCTCAACGACGCCTCGGGCCTGGTCTGCTTCACGTTTGCCGTGGGTGCCATGATGACGGGCGGCTTTTCCATCGGCGCCGCCTCGCTGAGTTTCCTGCAGGAAGCGGGCGGCGGCATCGTCATCGGCCTGGCCATCTCGTGGGGCGTGGGCCTGGCAAATAAATGGCTGGTGAGCAAGGTTGGCGAAGAGCCGGGCCTGCAGATCCTGATCAGCATCCTGATTCCGTTTGCCGCCTACCTGGGCGCCGAGCAGATCCACGGCTCGGGCATCCTGGCTGCCGCCACGGCGGGCGTGTCCATGCATTACGCCGACCTGATCGGCCGCCCGCTGGCCGCCACGCGCACCCAGCGCAAGGCCGTCTGGGATACCGTGCAACTGGTCCTGAATGGCGTGATCTTCGTCATGCTGGGCGCGCAGCTGCCCGCCACCGTTGCCGGCTTGCCCGCCGCATCGATGGAAGTGGGCGCCGGCAGCGCCTGGAAACTGCCCCTGTTCGTCGTCGCCATCACGGTGGGCCTGACCTTCATGCGCTTCCTCTGGGTCTTCATCTCCATGAAACTGACCCTGTTCAAGCACCACAAGAAAATGGCGGGCGAACCGAAAGACGCGGCCCTGCTGGCGCGCCCCAGCCTGCGCCTGCTGCTGGTGGCGTCGTTTGCGGGCGTGCGCGGCGCGCTGACCCTGGCCGGCATCCTGACCCTGCCCTTGTTTTTGCCTGATGGCAATCGTTTCCCCGCGCGCGACCTGGTCATCTTCCTGGCCATGGGCGTGATTCTGCTGTCGCTGATACTGGCCAGCGTCACCCTGCCCCTGCTGACCAAGGGCCTGGTGTTCGCACCGCCCGCGCGCCGCTCGACGGAAGAGCGCAATGCCCGCGCCTCTGCCGCCGAGGCCGCCATCGCGCGGCTGGAAAAAGTCTGCGAGGGCATCGACAAGAATGACAAGCAACAAGTCGTCACCGAGGCGGCCAACCGCCTGATCGAAGCCTACCGGCGCCGCCTCGCGTATGGCGAAAGCAGCAACGACGAGGCGATGCGGCTGCAGGAACTGGCCCGCGCCGAGCGGGCGCTGCGCCTGGAAGCGCTCAACGCGGAGCGCGACGAACTGTTCCGCCGCCGCATCTCGGGCGAACTGGACGACACCATCCATTTGCGCCTGCTGCGCGAAATCGATTTACTGGAGGCGACATTGGAAGAATAGCAACACTCTGGCCCGCCGCGGCAGTGTTGATAAGTAATTCTCATGGCAAGGAATGCAAGTTTTAACATTCGTGTTTATAATGCAAGGTTGTATGGCGTAGCGCCGTGATTTACTTTCAGCATGGACTTCCGTAGAGTCTGTACTGATGAGTAACTATTTGACTAGCCACCCGACCCGAATAAAGACACCCGACGCCGTGCCCTCCTCTCCCCGCCACCGGCAGCGCACAGCGCTGCCTGCCCTGCTCGCCCTCGTGCTGCTGGCCGCGCTGCTCGCCGGCACGGCGCTGGCGCCGGCCGCGGCATGGGCGCAGGCGGGCGCGGCGCTTGACGCCAGGCGGCCAGCCGAGGTGGCCCAGGTCCTGTTCGGCATCATCAGCTACGTGCGCTGGCCCGTGGCGCGCCCCGAAGTGCGCGTCTGCATGCTCGGCACGCCCCGTTACGGGGCGGCCATCGTCGATACGCCCGCGTCCAGCCTGGGCCAGCGCATCCGCGTGAAAATCCCGGCGGCAGCGGCCGCGGCCGGCGAATGCGACGTCGTCTACCTGGGCAGCCTGCCCGATGGCGAACGCGAACACCTGCTGGCGCAAGTCATCGGCAAGCCGATTTTATCGGTGGCCGAACCGGGCACGTCCTGCACCGTGGGCACCATGTTCTGCCTGCGCCTGTCCGAGGCGCAGATCGGCTTTGACGTCAACCTCGACGCCATCGCCCGCAGCGGCCTGCGCGTGCATCCGAACGCCTTGCAAATTGCACGTCGCAAGGGACCGCCGCCATGAGCGCCAGCCTGCCCCGCCAGCTGGCACGCAAGCCCCGCCCCACGCTCGACAGCGTGCTGCGGCGCGCCCACCTGAGCGTATCGCTGATCGCCGTGCTGGCGGCCGGCCTGACCCTGACGGCCGTGGCGCTGCTGGCCCTGCGCGTATATTCGGACCAGAACCTGCGTCTGGTGGCCCGCTCGATGAGCTACACGGTGGAAGGGGCCGTCGTCTTTGGTGACCCCATGGCCGCCCGCGAAGCGCTGGCCTTGATCGGCGTCAATGAAGATATCGACCAGGCGCAGGTGAGCGACAAGGCCGGCAAGGTGCTGGCCCACTGGGAACGGGGCGAACACGGCACGCGCTACTACATCGAACGCGCGCTGACGGGCTGGATGCTGCCCGATTCGCTGTCCTTCCCCATCACGCGCAATGACCAGGCCATCGGCAGCATCACCTTGGTGCCGCACAGCCGCAGCCTGCTGCCCTTCCTGCTCAGCGGCCTGACCTGCCTGCTCGCTTGCCTGCTGCTGAGCCTGGCCGTGGCCGTGCGCCTGTCGCGCCGCATGGAAACGGAAATCACCTCGCCCCTGCGCCACCTGGCGGAAACGGCCCACCGCGTGCGGCGCGACCGCTCGTTCGAATTGCGCGTGCCGCCGGCCAATATCGCCGAACTGAACCAGCTCAATGACGACTTCAACGCCCTGCTCGATGAACTGGAAGCGTGGCAAAGCCATCTGCAAAAGGAAAACGCCTCGCTGTCGCACCGCGCCAACCACGACAGCCTGACGGGCTTGTCGAACCGCGCCTTCATGGAAGCGGAGCTGGAGCGCGCCATCCTCGAAGCGCGCATCGGCAACGGCAAGGTGGCCGTGCTGTTCCTCGACAGCGACCGCTTCAAGTACATCAACGATACCTTCGGCCATGCCTCGGGCGACCGCGTGCTGGTGACGATAGCGGCGCGCATCAAGCAGCAATTGCGCGAAGGCGACCTGGTGGCGCGCCTGGGCGGCGACGAATTCGCCATCCTGCTCAAGCCGCTGCGCAACAGCAGCGACGCCATGCACATCGCCGACAACATCATCGCTGCCATGGCGCAAGCCATTGAGTTGCCTACAGGCAACAGCATCGTCAGCTCGCTCACGATCGGCGTGGCCGTCTTCCCCGATCACGCCGTCGATGCCGCCTCGCTGGTGGGTGCGGCGGACGAAGCCATGTACCGCGCCAAGCAGGCGCAGCGCGGCACGCGCCAGGTGGCGCGCCTGCCGCAACCCCACACTCACCCCTGACCCCCAAGGAGCAACACCATGCAATTCCTCTACAAGCAATTACGCCTCGGCTTCCTCGGTCTGTTCATGCTGGGCCTGCTGGCCGCCTGCCAGAACACGCCGGAGAAAAAACCGCTGTTCAACGCCGAGCAAGTCGCCACCTTGAAGGAACAGGGCTTCAACCAGACGGACGAAGGCTGGGAACTGAGCTTTACCGACAAGCTGCTGTTCGAATTCGACGCTGCCAAGCTGACGCCGCCCAGCCGCACCGCCATCCAGAAAATCAGCGCCGCCCTGCTGAAAGTGGGCATTACCCACATGCGCGTGGAAGGCCATACGGATAACGAAGGCACGGAAGCGTACAACAACAAGCTGTCGCTGGCGCGCGCCAACGTGGTGGCCGACGCCATGAGTGTCTCGGGCATTCCACGCGACAACATCATCGTCAAGGGCCTGGGCATGAGCAAGCCCGTGGCCTCGAACGCCAGCAAGACGGGCAAGGCGGAAAACCGCCGCGTCACCGTCATCGTCTCGGCGCCATGAGCGTGGGCGCGCCCGCCGTGCGCTGGGTCGTGATGGGCGTGTCCGGCTGCGGCAAGAGCGCCGTCGGCACCCTGCTGGCCGGCGCGCTGGGCCTGCCCTATGTGGAGGGCGACGACGTGCACTCCCCGGAAAACGTGGCCAAGATGGCGGCCGGCATGGCGCTCGACGATGCCGACCGGGCCGGCTGGCTGGCCGCCCTGCGCCAGCGCATCGCCACGGCCCGCGCGCAAGGCGGCGGCCTCGTGGTGTCCTGTTCCGCCCTGAAACGCGCCTACCGCGACGTGCTGCGCGAAGGCGACCCGGCCCTGCGCTTTGTCCACCTGGACGGTCCCCGCGACGTGCTGGAGCGCCGCATGCAGCGGCCCGGCCATTTCATGCCGCCCAGCCTGCTCGACAGCCAGCTGCGCACCCTGCAGCCGCTGCAGGCGGACGAGGCCGGCATCGTGCTCGATATCCGCCAGCCCCTGCCCGTTTTGCTGGCACAGATCCTGCAGGCGCCCTGACAGGCGGCGCGCGGCTGGACAGCCCGCGGCCCCCTGTGTAGACTGGCGCGCACTTTCATGAGGGATTTTTATGAGCACACCAACGACAAAACCAGCACCGGGCCCGGAATTCTGGGAACGGGCCGACCAGGTCATCGCCCTGGCCAACGAGCAATGCATGCACAGCGGCGGCAATGAAGTCGCCACCTCGCTGCTGTACGCAGCCGCCCGCTTCAACGCCTTCCTCGTCGCCAGCAAGAGCAACGACGTGGCCAAGATGCAGGCAGAGAAGGAAGGCGCCGTGGCCTTCTTCACGGAACAGTACAAGCGCATGCTGACCGACAACTTCAACGATTACATCACCAACTTCGACAAGTACACGCAACCGTCGTCAGCCCCCAAGGGCTGATGCCGACGGCCAGCCTGGACAGCCACCGCGTCCGCGCCCGCCACGCCGGCGCAGTGCTGGACGGTACGGTGCGCTACGCGCCTTTGCCGTCCCTGTGGCTGGCGGCCATGCTGGCCGGCGCCCTTGCCGGCGCCCTGCTCGCCTTCAGCTGGACGGGCGTGGCGCTGTTTCTCGTCAGCACGGCCATCGTCCTGCTGTTCGGCCATTCGCTGGGCAGCCACCGCAAGCTGATCCACGACAGCTTTCAATGCCCGCAGTGGCTGGCCTACCTGCTCGTCTACCTGGGCGTGCTGGTGGGCCTCAGCGGTCCGCTGGGCCTGCTGCGCCAGCACGACCTGCGCGACTATGCGCAGCGCCTGCCCGACTGCCATCCCTATCTGCGCCACGGCGCCGGCTTCTGGCGCGATGCCTGGTGGCAACTCCACTGCCGCCTACAGCTCGCCCATCCGCCGCACATCGCCATCGAGCCGCGCATCGCGCACGACGGCTTTTACCGTTTTCTGGAAGCCACGTGGATGCTGCAGCAACTGCCGTGGGCCGTGCTGTGCTTTGCCTGCGGCGGCTGGGGCCTGGTGTGCTGGGGCGTCTGCGCGCGCGTCAGCGCCGGCGTGCTCGGTCATTGGCTGATCGGCTACTTCGCCCACAACCATGGGCAAATGCACTTTCACGTCGATGGCGCCGCCGTGCAGGGCCGGAACATCCGCCTGACGTCGCTGCTGACCATGGGCGAATGCTGGCACAACAACCATCACGCCTATCCCGGCTCGGCCAGGCTGGGCCTGCTGCCGGGCGAATGGGACCCGGGCTGGTGGGTGCTGCTGCTGTTGCGGCGCCTGGGCCTCGTCTCCGGCCTGCGCCTGCCGCACGACCTGGCGCCGCGGCCGGAACTGCGCCGGCTTGACGTCTCCCCCGCTCAGGCGTCGTCGCGGCCCGCCAGGTAATTGTTCTTCACGCGCACATAGTGCTCGGCCGAATAGCGCAGGTAGGCGATCTCGGCCTGCGTCAGCGCGCGCACCTTGGCGGCGGGGCGGCCCACGTACAGATGGCCGCTTTCCAGTACCTTGCCCGGCGACACCAGGCTGCCCGCGCCCAGCATCACGTGTTTTTCCACCACCACGTCATCCATGACGATGCTGCCCATGCCGATCAGGCATTCGTCGCCGATGGTGCAGCCGTGCAAGATCACGGAATGGCCGATGGTCACGTACTTGCCGATGGTCAAGGGAGAACCGTCGGGCTTGGCGGCATTCTTGTGCGACACATGGCCCATGGAAAAGTCCTGGATATTGCTGCCCTCGCCGATGACGATGCGGTTGACGTCGCCGCGCAGCACGCTGTTGCACCAGATGGAACAGTCGTCGCCGATCTGCACATCGCCAATCACTTGCGCCGTGTCATGCAGGTAGACGCGCTCGCCCAGCACGGGACGGGTATTCAGGTAGGAACTGACAGGCATGGTATTTTCACTTTCACTTCATCAAATTAATCCACAGGCATCACACCCAGCCGGCCGCCAGCGCAAAAATCGCCAGGCCATGGGCCAGGGACGCGCCCAGCAAGCCGGCACGGCAATATACCAGCCCTGCCACCACGCCCTCGATCACGGTAAACACGAGGATGGGCGCACCCACCTGCGTGACGGTGGTGGCGAGAAAAGCATGGCACAGGCCAAACAGCAGGCCCGACACCAGCGCCGCGCGCCAGGCCGGCAGCCAGGCGCGCAATTGCTGCTGCAGCAAGCCCCGGAACAGCAGTTCTTCATAACAGTTGGCCGCCAGCGCAAAACCCAGCAGCAAGGGCAGCATGGATGGCGCGACGGGCGCCAGCGACGGCAAGCCGGACAGGGCTTTCAAGCCCGTCGCCAGCGCGACGACCAGGGCGGCGCCCGCCACGCCCAGCAGCACGGACAGGAGCGGCCGCGTGCCCAGCCAGCGGATCTGGCGGCGCGCCTCGCTTTCCAGCCAGCACGTGCTTGCCACCAGGGCCAGCGACATGGCGCCCAGCGCCAGCAGGACCGGCGGCGGCGCCGTGAAGCGCAAGCCGCCCGCCGCCACCTGCCAGTAGCCGTGCGCCGTCATCGCGTCGCGCGCCAGCACGAAAAACAGCATGTGCACGAGCACGCGCAGCAGCGGCACCGAACGGGGCGCGGCGCGCGGCAGGGCCAGCAGCAAGGCGGCGCAGACGAGGAAGGCGGGCGTGATCGCCAGCAGATACTGCGCCAGGGAAGTGAGCTCGGCCATCGTTCCGATCGTCCGGTAAAAGGTGCCAACGGGCACGGGCGGCAGCAATTGTATGCGGCGGCCGGCAAAATGGGCAAAAAATCGCCGATTTTCCCGCTCAGTGCGCCACCGGCTTGCGCCAGCCATGCATCAGCCCATGCGCCGCCAGGCCGGCCGCCAGCCCCCACAGCGCGCCGCCCACGCCCAGCAGGGTCACGTTCGCGGCCGTCGCCAGGAAAGTGATCAGCGCCGTTTCGCGCATGCGCACGTCCGCCATGGCCTGCGCCAGGCTGTTGCCGATGGCGCCCAGCAGGGCCAGGCCAGCCAGCGCCGTGATGAAGCTGCGCGGCAAGACCATGAACAGGCTGGCCAGGGTGACGCCGAAGATGCCCACCACGATGTACAGCACGCCGCAGGCCAGCCCCGCGACATAGCGTTTCGACGGGTCCGCATGCGCATCCTTGCCCGTGCAGATGGCCGCCGTGATGGCGGCCACGTTGAACGCATGCGCGCCGAACGGCGCCATGAGGAGCGAACCGAGCCCCGTCACCGTCAGGATGGGATTGGCGCTGACCTGATAGCCGTCGTTGCGCAGCACCAGCATGCCGGGCATGTATTGCCCCGTCAGGGTGATCAGGAACAGGGGCAGCGCCACGCCCAGCAGGGATGCCGCGGAAAAGCGCGGCATCTCGAACACGGGCGCGGCCAGGGCCAGTGCTATGCCTTGGCCATCGATGCGCCCTTGCGCCAGCAGCAGGGCCAGGCCGATCAGCATGATGCCCACCACGGCAAAGCGTGCCGTGAAGCGGCGCAGCAGGGCGTACGACAGCAGCAGCACCGCCACCAGCAGCGGATCGGCGCTGGCGCCGCCAAACGCGTTCACGCCAAACTGCAGCAGGATACCGGCCAGCAAGCCGGCGGCAATGCCGCCCGGTATCAGCCGCACCAGGCGCTCGAAGGCGCCGGACATGCCCAGCAAGATGAAGGCGATGGCGGACACGATATAGGCGCCGATCACCTCCGCATACGGCGTGTGCGGCATCACGGTGGCCAGGAAGGCCACGCCGGGCGTGGACCAGGCCGTGATGACGGGCGCGCGGTAGCGGTAGCTGAGCCAGATGCCCGTCACGCCCACGCCGATGCTCAGCGACCAGACCCAGGACGCCGTCTGCGCCGCGCTGAGCTGGGCCAGCTGGGCCGCCTGGAACACCAGCACGAAAGTGCCGCCATAGTTGACGAGGACGGAAATGAAGGCCGCCGTGATGGGGGCGGCCAGGTCGCGCCAGCGCGCCTGGCGCCTGTCGCCCGTTAGCGCCGAGGATGTGGAGCTGGTCTGCATGCGTATACCCTTCCCTGAGAGTCGAAAGGGGGCATCTTAGTCTTCGGATGGACTGCCCAAGCAGGCCAATTTCCACGTAGTCAACAGACCACTTTGGCGGTCAGCCCAGCGCGCGGGCCAGGCGGACGATGCCGCTGTCGATCTCGTGCGGCGTGAGCGCGGCAAAGCCCAGCAGCCAGCCGCCCCGCTCCGGCGGCCTCGCGTACAGCCGGCTCAGGCCCGGCAGCACGATGCCTGCCTGCGCCGCCAGGCGTATCGTTTCCAGCTCGTCCCTGCCCCCGTGCAGCCGGCACGGCATCTGCAAGCCGCCCGGCGGCAGCTGCGCCGCGACCACGTGCGGCAAGTGCCGCTGCACGGCCTGCGCCATCGCATCGCGGCGCACGGCGTAGACCTTGCGCATGGCGCGCACGTGGGCCGCGAAATGGCCGTCGGCGATGAAACGGGCCAGCGTCAGCTGGTCCAGCTGCGGCGTATGGCCATCGAGGATGCTGCGCGCATGCGTCATCGGCGTGACCAGCGCGGGCGGCAGCACCATGTAGCCGATGCGCAGGCCCGGGTACAGCGACTTGGCGAAGGTGCCCAGGTAAATCGTGCGCTGCTGCGTGTCGAGCCCCTGCACGCAAGCCGTCGGCAAGCCCGCATAGTGGAACTGGCTGTCGTAATCGTCCTCGATGATCCAGCCCCGGCGCTCGGCAGCCCAGGCGGTCAGGGCCAGGCGGCGCTCGAGCGCCAGGGTGGCGCCCGTCGGGTATTGATGCGACGGCGTGACGTACACCGTATTGGCCCCGCTGCGGTCCGCGCGCAGGTGCTCGATGGACAGGCCCTGCGCATCGACGGGCACGGGCACCACGCGCAGCTGCGCCATCTCGAACGCCTTGCGCGCGCCGAAATAGCCGGGGTCCTCCATCAGGATGGGGCCGTGCGCGTCGGCCAGCACCTGAGCGCACAGGTACAGGGCCTGGCGCGTGCTGCTCAGCACCAGCACCTGGCCGGCCGTGGCGCGCGCGCCCCGCTCCAGGTTCACATAGTCGGCGATGGCCTGGCGCAAAGGTTCGGCGCCTTGCGGGTCGCCGTGCAGCAGCACGCCGGCACGGTGCTCGCCGGCCGCCTGGCGCCGCAGGCGCTCCCACACGTCGACGGGAAACGCGCGCGTTTCCGGCAAGCCCGTGGCGAATGCCTTCACGCTCTGCTGGTCGGCCACGCCGCCGCCAGCGAGGATGTGCGCACCGCGCGCGCTGAGCGCCACCGGCTGCGCGGACCCTGGCAGCGATGCCGGCGGCGGCTTGCCCAGCAAGCTGGCGCCTATCGTCTGCGACACGAAACTGCCCGATCCCGCCTGCCGCCGGAGATACCCGTCCAGGCGCAGCTGCGCATACGCCTGCTCCACCGTATCGCGCGACACGCCCAGCGACTGCGCCAGCGCGCGCGTGGCCGGCAGGCGCAGGCCGGGCGCCAGCACGCCATCGAGTATCAGCTGGCGCAGCGCGCGCTGCACCCGCACGCGCAAGTCGAGCGCCGCCAGTGCGGGGGCGGCGAGGCGGATCTTCAGGATCTCGAGTTCGAACTGCGGCGTCATGTCGCCTTCGGCGCGGCACGGGCCGCAGCCACGGCAGCCATGCTGCTGGCCGGGGAAAAGCCATGCTGCTGCAGCACCGCCAGCAGCTGTTCGTCCGCACAGCCCAGGCGCAGGTTTTCCGCCACCCAGTCCTGCCATGCCGCGCCGATCTCCGGCATCGGCTCGGGCGCCAGCGTGAGACCGAGTATGCATGCGGCCAGCAAGCCGTTGATGCGCTTCGTGTCGATCAGGTGCTGCACCACCGCGTGGCCGGAATGGGGAAACGGGTGCAGGGTGCAGCGGTCGTAGGCGGCCAGGCGCTGCGCATGCATGGCGTCGAGGTTCACCGATTCGCTGGCGCTGGCGCCCGCATTGGCCACATCGGGTCGCGTGCCGAACACCAGGTGCAGCTGCGTATCGTCCGTCGCCCTGGCGCGGCACAGGGCCGCCAGGTCGTAATAGCCGGAAGGCGGCGGGTCCTGCGCCAGCGACTCCATCACGGGCAGCCAGCGCAGCTCGTGGTACAGGCGCGCCTGCTGCACGTCGAGGAAGGAGAGCGGCCCGAAGGCGACGATCTGCCGCGCCTCGAGCAGCAAGCCGAACATGACGGCCGCATACGCGCCCATGGACTGGCCGACGGTGCTGACCTGGCTGGGCGCGATGCGGCGTACCAGCTCGCGCAGGGTCTGCGCCGTTTCATCCACGTGATTGCCCAGGCCGGCGATGCGGCGGTGGTACCAGGCATTGCCCGAATCGCGCACGAGGATCTTGTTCAGGTGCTGGCCGCTGGCCTGTTCCAGCTTTCTCAGGCGCCCGTAAAAATCGAAGGCGGGACGCGTCGTCCACGAGACGAAGCCAAAGGCGATCACCAGCGGCGCGCCCGGCACGATGCGGTCGACCAGCACGTCGTCGGCACTGGTGGCGACCAGTCGATTATCCAGCGCTTGCGCTTGCAGCATCGGCCCGGCTCCCGGTCAAGGTTGAAACAGCAGAAAGCATGAGTGTAATGCCAGTACTGGCAAAATGGAAACATTCGCCGCTGCCGTACGCCGGCCGGCGCGAAAAATCTGCTAGTGTGCAGGCATTTCCCCTCACAGGAGCGCCCCATGCTGCATCGCCTGAAATACCTGTCCCTCGCCGCCGCCATCGCCATGGCCGGCGGCTGCGCCACCACGCCCGACAGCGCCGGGCCGGATACCGGCCTGGCGCCGAGCTACAGCCTGACGAATACCTACTGGAAGCTGACGGAACTCGACGGCGCCCCGGTCGTCATGGCGCCGGAGCAGGAACGCGAAGTGCGCATCACGCTCACCGACGATGGCAAGGTCCACGGCTTCACGGGCTGCAACCAGGTCATGGGCGGCTACACGCTGGCCGGCACGGCCCTGCGCTTCACGCAGCTGGCAGGCACGCGCATGGCTTGCCCGCCGCCGTTGATGCAGCTGGAAAGCGCCGTGCTGGCCAATCTGAACAGCGTGACGGGCTACCGTTTCGATGGCGAATACCTGATCCTGCTCAAGGATGGCGCGCCCGTGGCCAAGTACGAATCGGTCTACCTGTGAAATAAAAATCGACTGCCGTTACAATGGCTTCCAGCCCATCTTTTGGAAGGAAGCCATGCCCGCCCTGCCCTCGCCGTCCGCAGTCCCCCCGCCATCGGCCGCCGGCCGCTACCGGGCTTTTCTTTTCGATATGGACGGCACCGTCATCAATTCCATCGCCGCCGCCGAACGCATCTGGGGCACGTGGGCGCAGCGCCAGGGCCTCGACGTGGCGGCCTTTTTACCCACCATCCACGGCGCGCGCTCCGTCGACACCATCGCCAGGCTGCGCCTGCCCGGCGTCGACGCGCAGCGCGAGTCGCAGGGCATCACGGATGCCGAGATCATCGATGTGGAAGGGATCATTGAAATCGCGGGCGCGCTGCGTTTCCTGCAGTCGCTGCCGCCCGCGCAATGGGCCATCGTCACGTCGGCGCCGCGCGCGCTGGCCACGGCCCGCCTGAAGGCGGCCGGCATGCCGATACCTGCCGTCATGGTGACGGCGGAAGACGTCAAGGCGGGCAAGCCCCGGCCCGATTGCTATTTGCTGGCGGCGGAAAAACTGGGCGTGGCGCCCGCCGATTGCCTGGTGTTCGAAGATGCCTCCGTCGGCATCGAGGCGGGCGAAGCGGCCGGCGCGAAAGTCATCGTCGTCACAGCCACCCATGCGCATCCGCTGGCCACGCGCCACCCCGTCATCGACAGCTACGACAGCATCGTCGCAACGGCCGATGGCGACGGCTTCATCGTGCTGTCGGAGCCGGTTGCAGCACCCGCGACAAGATAGCCTGTTCCAGCGCGGCGAAAGCCGCACTGCCGCGCTGGCGGGGGCGCGGCAAGTCCACCTGCAGGTCCAGCGTGATCTGCCCCTCCTCGATCAGCAGCACCCGGTCGGCCAGGGCCACGGCCTCGGCCACATCGTGCGTCACCAGCACGGCCGTAAAACCGCGCGCCAGCCACAGCGACTCGATCAGCTGCTGCATCTCGATGCGCGTGAGGGCGTCGAGCGCGCCAAGCGGTTCGTCGAGCAGCAGCAGTTGCGGCTCGTGCACGAGGGCGCGCGCCAGCGCCACGCGCTGTTTCTGCCCGCCCGACAAGGCTGCCGGCCAGTCGTCGGCCCGTTCGGCCAGCCCCACCGTCCACAGCGAGGCGGCCGCCGCGCCCACGGAACGGGGCAAGCCCAGGGCCACGTTGTCGAGCACCGTCTTCCACGGCAGCAGCCGCGATTCCTGGAACATGATGCGGATATCGGGCGCGCCCACGCCGCTGCCGATGGCGATCTTGCCGCCGTCGATGCTTTCCAGGCCCGCGATCGAGCGCAGCAAGGTGCTCTTGCCGCAGCCGCTGCGCCCCACGATGGCGACGAACTCGCCCGCCTCCAGCTGCAGGTCGACGTCTTTCAGCACGGGGCGGCTGGTGTAGGACTTGCTCAGCTTCGTCAAGGCCAGGGGCACGCCGCGGCGCTGCAGGGGAGCGGCGGGCGCCGTCTTCGCGTGCGGCGGCGCGCCGGCGGGATCGTACTGCACGAAATGGGACAAGAAGTCCGTTTCGATCTGGATGGGGGCGAGCAGCATGGTGTCCTCTTCAATCATTATCGGTAGGCGGGATTCCAGCGCAGGCAGTGGCGCTCCAGCCCCCGCGAGAACAGATCGGCCAGCTTGCCCAGCAAGGCGTACAGCAAAATCCCCACCAGCACCACGTCCGTTTGCAGGAATTCGCGCGCATTCATCGTCATGTAGCCGATGCCGGCCTGCGCGGAGATGGTTTCGGCGACGATCAGCAGCACCCACACAAGGCCCAGCGAAAAGCGCACGCCCACCAGAATGGACGGCATGGCGGCCGGCAGGATCACGTCGCGGTACAAGGGCCAGCCGGACAGGCCGTAGCTTTTCGCCATTTCGATCAAGCCCTGGTCGGCCGAGCGGATGCCGTGGAAGGTGTTCAGGTAGACGGGGAAGAACACGCCGACGGCCAGCAGGAACAATTTGGCCGTCTCGTCGATGCCGAACCACAGGATCACCAGCGGGATCAGGGCCAGCGCGGGGATGTTGCGCACCATTTGCAGGGTCGTGTCGAGCAGGGTTTCCGCATGGCGGAAGCTGCCCGTCAGCAGGCCCAGCAGCAAGCCCAGCCCCGCGCCGACGACGAAACCGACGGTGGCGCGCCACAAGCTCGTTTTCAGGTGCAGCCACAATTCGCCCGACGCGGCCAGGTGCCAGAAGGCCTTCGCCACGGCCCAAGGCTCGGGCAGGATGCGGCTCGACAGCCAGCCCCACTGCGTCGCCAGCTGCCAGGCCAGCAGCAGCGCCACGGGCAAGGCCCACGGCGCCAGCCCATTGCGCCAGGGCGCGGCGCCGGCCCGTTGTATGGAGCTGGCCGCCATCTCAGGCCGCCTTTTTCTGCGGCGCGGCCGGCACGATATTGCTGGCCATGACTTCGCCGAAAGGGCCGCTCAAGGATTGCTCGCCCACGGCCTTGCCCTTGCCCAGCAGCGGGAACACCAGTTCGGCGAAGCGGTACGACTCTTCCAGGTGCGGATAGCCGGAGAAAATGAAGGTATCGATGCCCAGGTCCGCGTATTCCTGCATGCGCGCCACCACCGTCGGGCCGTCGCCCACCAGGGCCGTGCCCGCACCGCCGCGCACCAGGCCCACGCCGGCCCACAGGTTGGGCGACACTTCGAGCTTGTCGCGCCGTCCGCCGTGCAGGGCCGCCATGCGCTGCTGGCCCACGGAATCCATTTTGCCGAAGGCCGCCTGCGCCTTGGCGATGATGTCGTCGTCCAGGTGGCTGATCAGTTCATCGGCCGCGCGCCAGGCCGCCTCGTTGGTTTCGCGCACGATCACGTGCAGGCGGATGCCGAAGCGCACCGTGCGGCCCCGCTTGGCGGCGCGCGCGCGGATGTCGGCGATCTTTTCCGCCACGGCGGCCGGCGGCTCGCCCCACGTCAGGTACACGTCCATCTGCTCGGCCGCCAGTTCATGCGCGGGCTCGGACGAACCGCCGAAATACAGGGGCGGGTACGGTTTCTGCACGGGCGGATACAGGGTTTTCGCGCCCTTCACCTGGATATGCTTGCCCTCGAAATCGTAGCCGGCCGCGCCGCCCTCGCCCGCCAGGGTGGCGCGCCACACCTTGATGAATTCATCGGAGATTTCATAGCGCTTGGCGTGGTCGGCAAACAGGCCGTCCGCTTCCAGTTCGCCCTGGTCGCCGCCCGTGACGACGTTGATCAGCAGGCGCCCGTTCGACAGGCGGTCGAAGGTGGAGGCCATGCGCACGGCCAGGCCCGGCGTGGACAGGCCGGGGCGGATGGCCACGAGGAATTTCAGCTTTTGCGTCACGCTGATCAGGGACGAAGCCACCACCCACGCATCTTCGCAGGAGCGGCCCGTCGGCAGCAGCACGCCGTCGTAGCCCAGGGTATCGGCGGCCACGGCCACCTGGCGCAGGTAATCGGCATCGACGGGGCGCGCGCCCTGCGACGTGCCCAGGTAGCGGCTGTCGCCGTGGGTAGGGATGAACCAGAAGACATTCAATGACATGGTGCGCTTTCCTTTGCTTGTTTATTTTGTGCTGGTGGCCAGCTGGCGCGCCGGCAGCAGCGCGTCCTTGACGACGATCGGTTTCGGTATCAGCTTCAGGCTGGAAAACGCGTCGGCCACCCTTTGCTGCGAGGCGATCACGTCGACCGACACGGGTTTGACGCCATACGCATAGCGCGAGGCGGCCAGCGCCACGACATCCTTGCCCAAGCCCGTCTGCGCGGCGAGAATCGTCGCCACTTCGTCCGGGTTGTTGCGGCCCCAGTCATCGACCTTGGCCACCTCGTCGAGCACGATGCGCAGGATCTCGGGATTTTTTTCCGCATACGTGCGCGAGGCGAGATAAAACTGGTAGTTCGCCACCAGGCCCTTGCCGTCGGCCAGCACGCGGGCGCCCAGCTGCTTTTCCGCGGCCGCCAGGAACGGGTCCCAGATGGCCCAGGCATCCACGCTGCCCCGCTCGAAGGCGGCGCGCGCGTCGGCCGGCGGCAGGAACACGGGCTGGATGTCGGCATACGCGACGCCCGCCTTTTCCAGCGCCTTCAACAGCAGGTAGTGCACGTTCGAGCCCTTGTTCAGGGCGATTTTCCTGCCCTTCAGGTCGGCCAGGGTGCGCAGGCCGGAACCCTTGGGCACGACGATGGCTTCGCTGGCCGGCGACGCCGGCTCATTGCCGACATACACCAGGTTGGCGCCGGCCGCCTGCGCAAAGATGGGGGGCGCCTCGCCCACGGTGCCGAAATCGATGCTGCCCACGTTGAGGCCTTCCAGCAGCACGGGGCCGGCCGGGAACTCCGTCCATTTCACGCCCACGCCCTGCTCGGCCAGGCGTTTTTCCAGGGTGCCGCGCCCCTTGAGCAGGGTCAGGGTGCCGTACTTCTGGTAGCCAATACGCACCTGCGCTTCCCCCTTGGCCTGCGCCTGCGCCGCGGCGGGCATGCCGGCCGTCATCACGCCAGCGGCGGCGGCAAACAGCAAGCCCAAGGTGGTACGGCGCGAGAGTCGTTGTGCGTGGCGGTGTGTCATGGCAGTTCCTTGGTCGGTGAATAATCAGGCGGCTTGAAATCGGGGCGCGTACGGCTGGTCCTGCAGCGAACGGCCGGGCACGGAAGCATCCGCGGCCGCAGCATGCGCTGGCGCCGGAACGGGCGGGCGCTGTCCCTGCAGCACGAACAGGCCGGCGGACAGTTCCTCGATGCCGGCCTGCACGCGCGCGGCGATCGGCGCATCCAGGCTCAGGCCATGCTCTGCGTGCCACTCCAGCTGCTGCGCATTGGCATAAATGCTGGTGAATACCTGCTTGGCGCCCAGCGCGTGCAGCACGGGGCGCAGCGCGTAGTCGAGCGCCAGGGTGTGGGCATGGCCGCCGCCCGTGGCCAGCGGCAGCACCAGCTTGCCCGCCAGGCCATCCTGCGGCAACAGGTCGAGGAAGGCCTTCAGCAAGCCCGTATACGACGCCTTGTAGATGGGCGTGGCGATCACGATGGCGTCGGCGTCGGCCACGGCGCGCACGGCGCGGGCAATCGCCGCGTCGTCGTAGTCGGCCAGCAGCAGGGCGCGCGCCGGCAGGTCGCGCACGTGCAGCCTGGCGTAGTGATGGCCTTGCAGCGCCAGCTGTTCGCCGATATGCGCGAGCAAACGGCTGGAACTCGATGGGAGTTGCGGGCTGCCGCCCAATAACAAGATGCTCATGTGATGTCCGTCCCTGTGCGTGATCGATTGATTTGACTACTCAAGATGCTTGCAGCCTATCGCCATCGGCGGCCCGGCAAAACGAATGCTTTCGCGCTTCGATATGCGTTTTCCGACTATCCGGCACTGACGCCCCGCACGCCATGGCGCAGGCGGCGGCCTGGCTTTTTTCGCATATCCATGTGCGGTTTTCTTCGTGTACGGCGCGCGCCCGGCGGTGCAATATCGACTGCATCGTCTTTCTGGAACTGTCCCCATGTCTAGCGCTTTTCTCCATGCCACCCGCCCCGCCGCACCCGCACCGGAACCCCTGCAGGACGCCATCCGCATTGCCACCACGCTGGCCGCGCGCCTGGCCGAAACGGCCAACGCCCGCGACCAGGCCGGCGGCCATGCGGCCCAGGAGCGCGAGTGGCTGCGCGAGTCAGGCCTGCTGACCTTGTCGATTCCCGTGGAGTTCGGCGGCCAGGGCGCATCGTGGCCCCTCGTGTACCAGGTGATCCGCATCCTGGCGCGGGCCGACAGCGCGCTCGCGCACGTCTTCGGCTTCCACCATTTGCAGCTGGCCGGCCTGCAGCTGTACGGCAGCGCGCAGCAGCAGCGCCGCCTGCTGACACTCACCGTCGACGAGCGCCTGTTCTGGGGCAATGCCTTGAATCCCCTCGACAAGCGGGTCATCGCGGCCGACAGCGACGACGGTTTCACCCTCGACGGCATCAAGAGCTTTTCTTCCGGCTCCGTGGGGTCGGACTGGCTGACCGTCTCGGCCTGGCATGCGCCCACGCAGACGGCGCTGATCGCCGCCCTGCCCACGCGCCAGGCCGGCGTGACCGTGCAGGCGGACTGGGACGCCTTCGGCCAGCGCCAGACGGACAGCGGCAATGTGCATTTCCAGGCCGTCGCCCTGCCGCGCGAACTGGTGCTGCAGCAGCCCGCGCAAGCCGCCACGCCGCAAGCCACCGTGCGCTCGCAGATCGCGCAGCTGATCATGGCGAACCTGTACCTTGGCATCGCCGAAGGCGCGTTCGAGGCGGCGCGCCGTTACACGGACGAGCAGGCGAAGGCCTGGTTTGCCTCGGGCGTGGCCACGGCAACGGACGACCCCTTGCTGCAGCACCGCTACGGCCAGCTCTGGCTGCTGCTGCGTCCCGCGCAAGTGCTGGCCGACGGCGCGGCGCAGGAACTGGAAAAGGTATTCCGCAAAGGCGCGCTGGTGACGGCACGCGAACGGGGTTTGCTGGCCGTTTCCGTGGCCGAAGCCAAATGCCTGGCGCACAAGGCGGGCCTGGAAATCGGCAGCCAGATGTTCGAACTGACGGGCGCCCGCTCCACCTCGGCCCAGTATGGCTTCGACCGCTACTGGCGCAACGTGCGCGTGCACACCCTGCACGACCCCATCGACTACAAGCTGCGCGACCTGGGACGCTTTGCCCTGAACGGCACCGTGCCCGAGCCGACGGCATATTCCTGATTCACCCACCAAGGAGCCACCATGACCATCGCCCGCCGCACCGTACTGCTCACCGCCCTGACCCTCGCCCTGTCCAGCGGTTTTGCCCTCGCCAAGGACCCCAGGGACATCACCATCGGCACCAGCGCCGGGCCGTACGCGGACCAGATCAAGCTGGGCATCAAGCCTATCCTTGAAAAACAGGGCTACAAGGTCAAGCTGGTGGAATTCAACGACTACATCCAGCCCAACTTCGCGCTGGCCGAAGGCTCGCTGGACGCCAACGTCTTCCAGCACATCGTCTACCTGAAGAAGTTCGCGCAGGAGCACAAGCTGGCGCTGACGGACCTGATCACGATACCCACGGCGCCGATCGCCATCTACAGCAAGAAGCACAAGACGCTGGACGACGTGAAGGAAGGCACGACGGTGGGCTTGCCGAACGATCCGACCAACCAGGCGCGCGCGCTGGTGCTGCTCGACCAATTGAAATGGATCAAGCTGCGCGACAATTTCGACCCCGTGCGCGCGTCGGAAAAGGATATCGCCGTCAACACCAAGAAAATCAAGCTGCTGCCGCTGGAAGCGGCGCAGCTGCCACGCTCGCTGGGCGACACCGATTACTCCTTCATCAACGGCAATTACGCGCTGGCGTCCGGGCTGAAGCTGACGGATGCGCTGGTGGCCGAGAAGATCTCGCCCAACTACATCAACCTGGTGGCCGTGCGCACGGCCGACAAGGACAAGCAGTTCGCCAAGGACCTGGCGGCCGCCTACCGCTCGCGCGAATTCCTCGACATCACGAACAGGCACTTTGCCGGCTACTCGAAACCCGACTACCAGCTGGCCTTGCAGACGGCGGCCAAATAAGCCATGGCCAAGACGATACGCTTCAACGCCTTCCAGATGAATACCGTCGGCCATCAGTCGCCGGGCCTGTGGACGCATGCGCGCGACCGCAGCCACCGCTATACCGATCCCGAACACTGGACGGAACTGGCGCGGCTGCTGGAAGCGGGCCTGTTCGACGCGGTTTTTCTCGCCGACGTACTGGGCGTGTATGACGTCTACCGGGGCAGCCTCGATGCGGCCCTGGAACACGGCGTGCAGGTACCGCTGAACGACCCGCTGGCCCTCGTGCCCATCATGGCGCAGGCCACCACGCACCTGGGTTTCGGCGTCACCTGCGCCCTCACCTATGAGCACCCGTACACGTTCGCGCGGCGCATCTCCACGCTCGATCACCTGACGGGCGGGCGCATCGGCTGGAATATCGTCACCGGCTACCTCGATAGCGCGGCGCGCAACCTGGGCTTGAACCAGCAGCTGGGCCACGACGAACGCTACGACCTGGCCGACGAATACCTGGACGTCGTCTACAAGCTGTGGGAAAAGAGCTGGGACGACGACGCCGTCGTCAACGACAAGGCGCGCGGCATCTACGCCGATCCGGCCCGCGTCCATCCGATCAACCATGCCGGGCGCCACTACCAGGTGCCCGGCATCCATTTGTGCGAGCCGTCGCCGCAGCGCACGCCCGTGCTGTACCAGGCGGGCACCTCGCCGCGCGGCACGCGCTTTGCGGCGCGCCATGCGGAAGCCACCTTTGTCAGCGGCCCCAGCAAGACGGTGGTGAAACGCTACGCCGACGACTTGCGCGCCGCCGTGCGGCAAGGCGGGCGCGATGGCGATGCGCTGCTGATCTACGCGCAGGCGCTGGTCATCACGGGCGCCACGGAAGAGGAAGCGCGCGCCAAGCACGCCGGCTACCTGCGCCACGTGAATATCGAGGCGGCGCTGGTACTGCTGTCCGGCTGGACGGGCGTCGATTTCAGCCGCTACCCGCTCGACGCCACCATCGAATACATCGATTCCCCGGCCGGCCGCTCGGCGCTGGCCTCGTTCAGCCAGGCCGACCCGGACCGCAAGTGGACGGTGCGCGAGGCAGCCGAATACATCGGCCTGGGCGGGCGCGGCCCCGTCATCGTCGGCGACGCGCGCCAGGTGGCCGACCAGCTGGAAAGCTGGCTCGATGAAACGGGCATCGACGGTTTCAATCTGGCCTTCGCCGTGGCCCACGACAGCATGGCCGACGTCGTGCACTACATCGTGCCGGAACTGCAGCGGCGCGGCCGCTACCGCACCCGCTACGAGGAAGGCAGCCTGCGCCACAAGGTCTTCGGCCAGGGCCCGCGCCTGCCCGCCAGCCATGCGGGCCGCCAGGTCAGCATCGAATCCGGCAGCGCCACCCTGGCCGCGGCGTGAGTGCCTGACAGCGGGCCAGTGACAAGCCTTGCCATTCATGTTAGCTTGCCATGTTGAAAACACATGGGCAAGCGCGTGCATTCCTTTTTCTCTCCATGCAAACCGGCATTCTTGTTCTCCTGCGCAGCCCTGGCCGCCGGCCTGCTGTGCGGCAGCCAGGCCGCGGCGCACGCCGCCACGCAGGCTGACGCGCCGGCCGAAGCGCCGGCGGAAACCGGCCAGTCCATCCACGTCAACAGCATCCGCAATCCGGAACTGAAGTCGTACCGCGTGATGGCGGCCGGCCTGGACGCCTTCGATGAATACCATGCGCTGGCGCCCGGGGCGCGCGAAGTGCGCTTCAAGCTGGTCGCGAGCAGCCGCGCGCCGGCGGACGCCATGCAGGACCTGGCCTTGCGCATCGCCGGCAACGAAACCTCGATTGCGCTGCCCCTGGCCGCCGACGGCAGTTTCACGCTGCCGCGCAGCGCGCAAGCGGACAGCGAGGACGCAGACCTGGTCACCAACAAGAAAAAGGGCAATTACCGCTGGCAGCCGTCCATACACAGCGACGGCGTGCCGGCCGGCATGCGCCGCCTGGGCGACCTGCGCCTGCAATGCCAGGTGACGATTGCCATCGCCAAGAAAGAGATACCGTTCTGGATACGCACCCTGGTCGGCACCCTGCTGCGCACCACCGACTGGTGCGCTTCCGAGCAGCTCAAGATGCACACCCGCAGCGACCAGGCCATCGCCAGCGCCACCTTGCTCGATGGCGAGCGCCGCATCGCCCTGAAGGTGGAAAAGGAAGGCCGCGCCTTCCTGTCGCCCATCGGCGACACCCGCTACGGGGACGATACCCTGATCGAACTGCTCTACCAGCCGGATGCCGCCGGCGCGCCGCCCGCCGCTCCGTAGGCGTTTGCGTCCGGCCCCGTTCCATGTCAGCATACGCCACCTTGGCAACACGGATAAGGATCGCAATGCCCCCCACTCTTACACGCGCGCTGGCACTGGCGCTGCTGGCAGGCCACGGCGCCCTGGCATTGGCGCAGGCGCCGGCCACGCCGCCGACGCCGGGCTGCGACGTCTGCGCCGCCTGGAATGCGGACCAGCCGCCGTTCCGCATCTTCGGCAATACCTATTATGTGGGCGTGAAGGGCCTCAGTTCCGTGCTCGTCACCTCGCCGCAGGGCCATGTGCTGATCGACGGCGGCTTGCCCGAATCGGCGCCGAAGATCATCGCCAATATCGCCGCGCTGGGCTTGCGCATCGAGGACGTCAAGCTGATACTCAATTCGCACGGCCATATCGACCATGCGGGCGGACTGGCCGAACTGCAGCGGCGCAGCAATGCGCTGGTCGCCGCCAGCCCGTCGGCCGCGCTGGACCTGGCATCGGGCGAAGTGGGGCCGGACGACCCGCAATACCACGCGCTGCCCGCGTACCCGCCCGTGAAGGACATGCGCCTGGCGCGCGACGGCAGCCATTTCAATGTGGGCCCCATTGCGCTGACGGCGCACGCCACGCCGGGCCACACGCCCGGAGGCCTGAGCTGGACCTGGCAATCGTGCGACGGCCCCCGCTGCCTGAACATGGTGTACGCGGACAGCATCAACGCCGTCTCGCGCCCCGGCTTCAGGTTCAGCGCCAGCAGCGAATATCCGAACGCGCTGGCGGATCTGCGCCACAGCTTCGAGACGCTGGAAAAGCTGCCCTGCGACGTGCTCATTTCCGCGCATCCGGAGGCGTCGCAATTATGGGAGCGGCTGGAAGCGAGCGCCACGGCAGGCAGCGACGCCTTTGTCGACCCGCAAGCCTGCCGCGCCTATGTGGCGGCGGCGCGCACCCTGCTCGACTCCCGGCTGGAACAGGAAAAACAGCAGTGAGCTTGTCAATGCGCTTGTCAACCGTGCACGCTGGCGTGGCGCCGATCTGCTACGCTGGCGCCATTCATTTGAAGAAGGAAATGCCATGTTCACACTTGCCAGACTGATCCCCCTCGCCGCCATCGTCGCCATCACCGCCGGCTGCGCGCAAACGCCCGTGCGCAGCGATGCCGCCGCCGCCGCGCCCGGCGCCGCCTCGCCCGCCAAGCCGGCGCCGAAACTGACGGACACGCAGTGGAAACTGAAGGAATTGAAGGGCAAGCCAGTGCTGCGCAAGGCGCCCGAGCAGCGCGAAGTGACCCTGCTGCTGGCCGAAGGCCGCGCCAGTGGCCACAGCGGCTGTAACCAGATGATGGGCGGCTACACCAGCGATGGCGTCAGCACCCTCGCCTTCGGGCAGATGGCCGGCACCATGATGATGTGCCAGCCGCAGGACATGGACCTGGAACGCCTGCTGCTGACCACCCTGGGCGAAGTCAACGGCTACCGCTACGCCGACCAGGAATTGCTGCTGCTGAAGGATGGCGTGCCCGTGGCGCGCTATGAAGCGCTGACGGTGAAGTAAAACCCCCACTCCCGCATGTGAAGAGTGCCAGAAAAACGTTCAGGGCAAGGCGCAGCGCCGCAGGCAGTACGCTAGTACGCCAAGGCGCTGCAACGCCGTCATGGACGTTTTCTCGGCCACTCTTCAGTCATTGCGCATCTGCGCCTGCGATACATTGCTTTCTGGCGGCACGCTCTGCGTCAGCCACACATTCCCCCCGATGGTCGATCCCGCGCCGATGGTGATGCGCCCCAGCACGGTTGCGCCCGCGTATATGACCACGTCGTCCTCGACGATGGGGTGGCGCGGCGTGCCCTTGATCAGGGCGCCGCTGGCATCGGCAGGAAAGCGCTTGGCCCCCAGGGTGACGGCCTGGTACAGGCGCACGCGCTGGCCGATGATGGCCGTCTCGCCGATCACCACGCCCGTGCCATGGTCGATGAAGAAGGACGCGCCGATGTGCGCGCCCGGGTGGATGTCGATGCCCGTCAAGGTGTGCGCGATGTCGGCGATCAGGCGCGCCAGGAACGGCGCGCCCAGCGCGTGCAGCTGGTGCGCCAGGCGGTGGTACAGGATGGCGATGGTGCCCGGATAGCACAGCATGATCTCGGCCACCGAGGTGGCGGCCGGGTCGCCCGCGTAGGCGGCCTGCACGTCCGACACCAGCAGGGCGCGGATATCGGGCAGGCTGGCGGCGAACGCGCGCGTGATGTCGCGCGCCTTTGCCGCCAGCGCCGCATCGTCGCTGGCGGCAGCGTGTTCCTCGCCGGCCGGAACGGAAAACAGCAGGCCCCGCCGCACCTGCTCGCTGAGGCGGTTCAAGGTAGTGTTGAGCGTGTCGCCGACAAAATAATCGATGCTTTCATCCGTCAGATTGGGCCGCCCGTAATGCGTGGGGAACAGGGCGGCCGACAAGCCGTTGACGATGGTGGTGAGCGCCTCGCGCGACGGCAGTTCGCGCACCCTGCCGTTATGGCGGATCTTGTGCTTGTCTTCGCGCGAGCTGCGCAAGGCCTGGATCACGGGCCCCAGGTTCCACTGGGCCGTGTCGTCGGCGGGCGCTGCGGGATAAATGCTGTGCATGGCGTATCACTTCCAGAAAACGGCAAACAGGCCGGGTCGCCCCAGCTTAACGGCGGCGGCAGGCAAAGCAAACGAAGGATTCCAAGGTTTGATATGCGAAAAACGCATATGAACGGCAAACCGCGCCCCGCCAAACCCGATTCCGGGCACTAGCGTAAAATGACGGGCTAACAAAAACACTGTTCAACATGACTAAATTATTAACATGGATTTTGGCGGGCCTAGCGATGGTCGGACCGCTTGCAATTGACACCTATCTGCCGTCTTTCCCCGCCATCGCGCACGACTTCAATGCCAGCCCCCTGCTGGTGCAGCAAACCCTGAGCTTTTTCCTGTTCACGTTCGCTTTCATGATGCTGTTCTACGGCACCCTGTCCGACTCGTTCGGACGCCGTCCCGTGATTCTCGTCTCGCTGGTGCTGTATGTGATCGCCTCCGTGGGCGCCGCGCTGGCGCCGTCGCTGGGCTGGCTGCTGGCCTGGCGCGTCCTGCAGGGGCTGTCGGCGGGCGCCGGCTCCGTGATCGGCCGCGCCATCGTGCAAGACCGCTATTCGGGCGCCGCCGCGCAAAAGATCCTCTCGCACATCATGATGGTGTTCGCGCTGGCGCCCGCCATCGCCCCCGTGCTGGGCGGCTGGCTGCAGGTGAGCCTGGGCTGGCGCTGGATCTTCTGGTTCCTGACGGCCTTCGGCGTGCTGATGTTCGTCGTCGTCTGGCGCGCGCTGCCGGAAAGCTTGCCGAAGGAGCAGCGCCACGCCTTCCACCTGGGCGACATCGCCGTCAATTACTGGAAAGTACTGTGCCACCGCCAGTTCCTGCTGCTGTCGACGGCCATCGGCGCCGCCTTTGGCGGTTTCGCCCTGTACATCGGCTCGGCCGCCTATTTCATCATCAACATCCTGCACCTGCCGGAAACGGCATTCGCCTGGCTGTTCATTCCCCTGATTAGCGGCATGGTGTTCGGCTCGGCCCTGTCGGCGAAGATCGCCCACCGCTACGGCCAGCGCCAGATGATCTGGGCCGGTTTCATCCTGATGCTGGTGGCCGCGCTGGCCAACATCGGCTACAACTACTTCTTTGCCGCCGAAGTGCCATGGGCCGTGCTGCCATTGTTCTTCTACTCGTTCGCCCTGTCGATCGCCATGCCGCCGATGACCCTGATGGCGCTTAACCACTTCCCCAACAACAGCGGCCTGGCGTCGTCGATGCAGTCGTTCATCCAGATGCTGCTGTTCGCGCTGGTGTCGGGCCTGGTGGCGCCGCTGCTGTTCGACAGCGCCTTGAATCTGGCGTATGGGGTGATGGCGGGACTGCTGGTGAGCTTGTTGTGCTGGGTGTTTGCGCAGGGCGGGAAAGCGGAAGCGGTCAAGCAGTAGCTTTTACAGTGGATTTTTCAGGTCGGGAGCACCTGAAAAACGTTCAGGACAAGGCGCCGTGCCGCAGGCAGTACGCTAGTACGGCAAGGCACGGCAACGCAGTCATGGACGTTTTCTCAGGCGCTCCTCAAGGCCACAGCGCAGGCGTCACATCGACATATTGCGCCCCGCCCTGCTCCGGTTCCGCGCCGTCGCGCGTGGCCGGCTGGTTCAGGGAACCGGCCGGCGAACGCAAACTCAATATTTCCTTGCGCGCTTCGACGAAGTCGGCGGAACTGAGGGGATGCTGCTGGTCGGGCCAATGGCTGACGGCCCATTCCTGCAAGGTTTCAAAGCGCCGCCACAGTTCCGCGATGAATGCGCGGCGCGCCTCTTCCCGTGCCGCTTCCAGCTGCTGCGGCGTCTTGTCGACACCTGCTCCCACATTCGCTTGCATGATGCGTCCCTCGCTGATGGATCATGACGCCAAGGTAGGCGACGCAGCGACAATCGTCTGTTCGCCAGCGAACATAGAACTTATTCCGGCATCTTGCGGAAACCCACGGCCAGGCGGTTCCACGTATTGATGGAGCCGATGGCCAGCGTGACGTTGACCATCTCGGCCGGCGTCAATTGTTCCGCCAGCGCCGCGTAGTCTGCGTCGGACGCATGGTTCTGCGGCAGCAGGGTCAGCGCTTCCGTCCAGGCCAGCACGGCCCGCTCGCGCGGCGTGAAGAACGGCGTTTCGCGCCAGACCGACACGGCGTACAAACGGCGCTCCGTTTCGCCCGCCTTGCGCGCATCGCTCGTGTGCATGTCCACGCAGAAAGCGCAGCCATTGATCTGCGAGGCGCGCAGGCGGATCAGCTCGAGCAGCGAGTGTTCCACGCCCAGTTTGGCGATGGCCGCTTCCAGCGCGTACATGGCCTTGACGGCGTCCGGCGAAGCTTGTGTGAAATCGAGTCGTTGCTGTGTCATGATGCATTCCTTGATCAAGTAAAGATGCACTATTGTAGAAGCGCGGGCAGCGCGCGCGGCAGGCCAATCCTGCCGAAAAACGGCAGACCACCAACAGATACCCCATGGAATTACATATCCTGATCGACGGCACGCGCGACCTGGGCGGCCAGCTGTATCGCCAGCTCAGCGAAGCCATCCGCTCGGGCCGCCTGGCCGACGGCCAGCAATTGCCCCCCTCGCGCCTGCTGGCCAGCCAGCTGGGCCTGTCGCGCAAGACCGTGTCCGACGTGTATGACAAGCTCGGCTATGAAAAACTGCTGGTAGGAAAGGTCGGCGTGGGCAGCTTCGTACAGACGCCGCACGCCTCGCCGCAGCGGCGCCACGCCAGCACGCCGCTGGCCAGCGCCCAGCGCATCGCCCGCTGGGAAGCGACGCCCACGCCCTTGCGCCGGGCCAGCCAGGAAACGCCCGCGCGCTACGCCTTCATCGGCGGGCGCGCCACGCCATCGCACTTTCCCCAGGATGAATGGCGTGCCTGCATGCTGCACGCGCTGCGCCAGGGCGGCCAGGCGCGCGGCCGCTACGGCCCCGCGGAAGGCTTGCCCGCCCTGCGCGCGGCGATTGCCCGCCATGCCGCCTTCAGCCGCGGCATCCATTGCACCGACGAACAGGTACTCGTTACCAGCGGCGCGCAGCAGGCTTTGCACCTGCTGGCGCAAACCCTGCTGGAGCCGGGCGACACGGTTGCCGTGGAAGAACCCGGCTACCCCGTGGCGCGCGCCGTGTTCGCCAGCCAGGGCGCGCGCGTGGTGGGTGTCGAGGTGGACGAGGATGGCCTGATGGTGGAGCAGATCCCCGACGGCACGCGTTTGATCTATGTCACGCCCGCGCATCAGTTCCCGCTCGGCATGCCGATGAGCATGGCGCGCCGCCATGCCTTGCTGGAGCGGGCGCACCAGCTGGGCGCCATCGTCATCGAGGACGATTACGACAGCGCCTTCCGCTACGAGGGCCGGCCCGAGGATTCCCTGCAAAGCATGGACCGCTACGGCGTCGTGGCCCACGTGGGCAGCTTTTCCAAGATCATGCTGCCGGAACTGCGGCTGGGCTACGTGGTGCTGCCGCTGGCCATCGTGGCCGCCGTGCAGACGGTGAAATACCTGAGCGATTGCCACACGGCCAGCCTGGGCCAGCATGCGCTGGCCAAGTTCATCCACGATGGCCACCTGCTGCGCCACATACGCCGCTGCCACGATATCTATGCGGGACGGCGCGAGCGGCTGCAGCACTGGTTCAACGGTCCGCTGGCGCCGTGGTTCCGCCTGGTGCCGGCCAGCGCCGGCTTCCACGTGGCGGCCCTGGCGCAGGCACCGCTCGATATCGCCGAATTGCTGCGCCGCGCCCGCCTGGCCGACATCAGCCTGTATGCGCTGTCCAGCTTTTACCATGGCCCCGCCCGCCATGAAGGCCTGTTCCTCGGCTATGGCGCCATCGACAAGCTCGATATCGACACGGCGCTGGCCAAGGTGCTGGCGATCCTGCAAGACATGGCACCCCTGCCCGTCAGCGTGGCTGCCAGCGATAGTGTCCCGTAATCGGATAGCTGAATAAAATATTTTCCTCGCGCGCGCCCGCGCCGATGTTGTGGATGATGAGCGGCACGCCGCCCCACGACTGCTTGTCGCTGACGATGCCGATATGCGTGAGGTTGCGCGGCAAACGCCAGGTGACGATATCGCCCGCGCGGTAAGCGTGCGCTTCCTTACTTGGCGGCAAGCTGGTGCCATGGCGGGCAAAGTAGGTGCCCAGGTTCGGCACGCGGCGGTGGTCGATATTGCGGTCCGGCGCCTTCATCTGCCAGCGTCCCTGCTGCTGGTACACCTGCCACGCCTTGCGCATATCCTCGTGTACCAGCACCTGCAAGTCCTGCCCCAGCTGGCGGTAGGCGCGCACGACCACGTCCGTGCACACGCCCCGCTCGAGCGGCACGTCGCCGCCCGGATACGCGAGGCGTTCATAGCGGGGATCGTACTGCAGGGTCACGCCCACCTGGCTGCGGGCCGCGGCGACGAGGGCTTGCGGGGTGGCAGGGATGGCCGACGCCAGCATGGGCGCCAGGGCAAGCATCAGGATGGAGAACAGTTTGATTGGCATCAACGTCAATGGTCGGATGGAAATGCCAACTTTACCGCAGCGGCAAGGAAAACGGCGGACGCTTAGACCCCGGCCAGCTGGCCCAGGTGGGTGGGGAAATCCACGGCCTGTCCCGCCGCATTGACGGTGTCGAAGTAATCGTGCCAGCCCGTGGCGGCGATGCCGACCAGCAAGGCGTCCAGTGCCGCCTCGTCCGGCAGGCGCCAGACGGCATAGAATTGCTGTGGCGCGCCATGCAGCTTGCCGCCATCGAGCGCACCCATGGCCAGCGCTTCGGCCCCCATGCCGGACAAGGCCGCCATGCCCGCGCCCACCGTGTCGAAATACGCCTGGCGCGCAGCGGCGTCGAGGGCCAGCCAGGCGGGTTTCGGGCTGTACAGTTCCAACAGATAATGCATGGTTTCCTCCAAAAATTTAAGAAAGCGAGCGCTGGGCCCGCTTGCAAATGCGCTGCGTGGCCGCACTGGCACTGTCCTGCAGCCATTGCGCGCACAGGGCACGCACCCAGTCCGGCTGGCTCTTGGCAGCATCGTTGAGCCAGTTGGCCACGGAATCCTGCACGTAGACGGCCGGGTCCGCCCGCAACGCTTGCAACAGGGGCAAGGCCAGCTGCGGCTGCGCTTTTAGCTGGGCAATATGCGCGCACCACACGCCGCGCGGGCGCAGCGCTTCGCAGGCAAAACGGCGCACTCTTTCCGACGGGTCCGCCGTCCATGGGGCCAGCAGCGCGATGGCATCCGCGAGCTCGGCAGCGAGCCGGGGCCGCAGCGCCAGCCAAGCCCACTCGCGCACGCCGAAGTGCCCGTCGTCGGCCAGCGGCCGCATGGCCGCCAGCAGTTGCGGCAAGGTCAAACCGGCTTGAAAGGCGATGGTAAAGCAGACCCAGCCTCGCACCGTGTCGGACGGGTGCGTTTGCAGCGGCGCCAGCTCGGCGTTGGCCTCCAGCAGCAATTGCGCCGCCAGCGCCATGCGCTTCGTGATGCCGGCCGCCGCTTGCGCATGCATCCGATCCAGCCGGGCGGCGCCGATACCGGGCACTGCGGCGGCCAGCAGCACGGCAAAATCGATGGCCAGCCCTTCCGTCAGGGTGGCGCTGGCCACGCTCCCCCCGTTCAGCAGGGCCAGGCGCGCGGGAGCGATGCCGGCGATGCCGCCGCTCATGGCCCGCCCTGCATGTCGCCGCTGTCCGTCTTGCGCCAGGCTTTTTCCAGCAGCGAACTCATTAACTGCATTTCTTGCTGCGTGAAATCGGCAAACAGGCTGGCGATCCATTGCGCATGCTCATCGACCAGGGTCGCGGCCGCCGCTTCGCCCTTGGCGCTCAGGCGCACCAGCAGCTTGCGCCGGTCGAGCTGGTCCGCGTGGCGGGCCAGGAAACCGTCGCGCTCCAGGCCGTCGAGCAAGCCCGTGATGGTGCCGCGCGTCACGCCGGCCCGCTCGGCCAGTTCGTGCGGCGAGAGTCCCTCGGGAATGTCGCGCAGCAGGAACAGCAAGACAAACTTGCCCTCCGACAGGCCGTGCCGGCCCAGTCGCGTGGCGCAATCGCCATCGATGGCGGACGCCAGGCCCAGCACTTCAAAGCACAGGCGCAACTGTCCCATGGCGGCGGGCACGCCCCCGCCGATGGCGCGGCGCTGCACGTCGCCCAGCAGGGCCGTGTATTTCTGTTCGAGTTTTATCATATGGCGCAATATAATATGGCGCCATATTAAATGTCAAATGGAAAACCTCAACGGCTTTCCCATGCGCCTACAAACGTGCCTTGTCCCTCGCCCACGCGACGATGGCTTGCGCATCGATGGCGCCCGGCTGGCGCGCCACTTCCACGCCCTTGCGAAACAGGGCCAGGGTGGGAATGCTGCGGATATTGAAACGGCTGCCCAGGTCCGGCGACGCCTCCGTATTCACCTTGACGACGCGAAACGCCGGTTCCAGGATCTTGGCGGCCTGCACATAGAATGGCGCCATGCTGCGGCAGGGACCGCACCATGGCGCCCAGAAATCCACCAGCACGGGAATGTCGCTGCGTTCGATATGCTTGAGGAAACGGGCGCTGGCCAGGTCCACGGGCTGGCCCATGAATAGCTCCTTCTGGCACTTGCCGCAGGTGGGCTGCTCGCCCAGCCGGGCATGGGGCAGGCGGTTGACGGCGTCGCAATGGGGGCAAACGATGTGCAGGGAATCGGGCGTGGTCGAAGTCATGGCATTCCTGAATGCAAGCAGGTTGAGTCGGCAAACAGGCATTCTACGGCGATTCGCGCACACCCAGGGCAACCGCGCACGATTGACAGTGGATAATTGTTGCCTGGCCATAAATACTGCGTAATATGCATCATTATCGGATTGCCGCCCCCTGCCCGGGACGATGCCGCCAGCCCACGCAAGGAAACCCATGCACATGACCGCTCCCCCGGCGCACGCCGCGCTCGACGCCACCTTGGCCCGCCAGCGCGCCGCCTACCTGGCCCACCCCGTGCCCACGCTTGCCGAACGCAGGCGCGACCTGCAAACCTTGCAGCGTTTCATCCGCGACCACAAGGAAGCGCTGTGCGAGGCGATCAGCGCCGACTACGGCAACCGTTCCCGGCACGAAACCTTGCTGGCGGAGATCTTTCCCGCCATCGACGGCATCGACCACGTCCTGAAACATGTAAAAAAATGGATGCGGCCGCAGCGCCGTGGCGTGGACTGGCGCAATTTCCTCGGCGCCCGCAACCGCGTGATTCCGCAGCCGCTGGGCGTGGTGGGCGTCATCGTGCCGTGGAATTTCCCCGTCAACCTGAGCCTGGTGCCCCTGACCTACATCTTCGCCGCCGGCAACCGCGCCATGGTCAAGATGAGCGAAAACTCGCGCCACCTGGCCCGGCTGCTGATCGACAGGATGCCCGCCTATTTTCCGCCGGAAAAATTGCAGTTTTTTGATGAGACAGGCGGCGTGGGCATCGCTTTTTCGCAACTGCCGTTCGACCACCTGCTGTTTACGGGGTCCGGTCAGACGGGCCGGGCCGTCATGGCGGCGGCCGCGCGCAATCTGTGCCCCGTCACCCTGGAACTGGGCGGCAAGGCGCCGGCCATCGTCTGCGCCGATTTCGACTTGCGCACGGCCGCCGAGCGCATCCTGTTCGTCAAGTTCCTGAACGCGGGGCAAATCTGCACCAGCGTCGACCATGCCTGGCTGCCCGAAGCGGGCATCGCCGCCTTCGTCGAGCATGCGCGCCGGATCGTGCCCACGCGCTACCCGCGGCTGGACACGCCCGACTACACTTCCATCATCGACGAGGCAGCCTTTGAGCGCCTGCTGCAGGCGCTCGACGAAGCGCGCGCACGGGGCGCGCACGTGATTTCGCTGTTGCCGGGCCCTGCGTACGACCGGACCACGCGCAAGATCGCGCCGCACATCGTGCTCGATGCCCCTGAAGACTGTCTGCTGCTGACGCGCGAAATCTTCGGCCCCATCCTGCCGCTGCGCGGCTATGCGAACCTGGATACCGTGATCGACAACATCAATGCGGGACCGCGCCCGCTGGCCATTTATCCGTTCAGCAAGCAGGCAAGCACCGTGCAGTTGCTGATCGACCGCGTGATGTCGGGCGGCGTGTCCGTCAACGACGCCCTGTTCCACGTGGGCCAGCACGATTTGCCGTTCGGCGGCGTGGGCGAATCCGGCATGGGCCACTACCACGGCGTCGAAGGTTTTCACACCTTCAGCAAGCTGCGGCCCGTGTTCTACCAGGCCCGCTTCAGCACGCTAAAACTGCTGTGGCCGCCGTACGGCAAGCTGGCCAGCCGCGTGCTGGCCTTCCTCACGCGTTGAGGGTTTACAGCTGATGCTTTACAGGAACAGCGAGGCGGCGATGGCCCACATCACGAGGGCGATGATGCCGTCGAGCACGCGCCAGGCCATGGGCTTGGCAAACACGGGCGCCAGGTAGCGGGCGCCAAAGCCCAGCAGGAAGAACCACAGGGCCGAAGCCATGATGGCGCCGCCGGCGAAGTAGAAGCGTCCCACGCCTTCATGCTGGCCGCCGATCGAACCGAGCAGGATGACCGTATCGAGGAAGGCGTGCGGGTTCAGCAGGCTGAACGCCAGCGCCGCGCCGATCACGGCCCAGTAGCCTTCGGGCGACTTGGCGGCCGACACCGTCATGGCCGAAGGACGCCAGGCCGACTTGGCTGCGCGCAAGCCATAGGCGATCAGGAAGGTGGCGCCGCCCGCCTTGGCCCACAGCAGGAAATTAGGGTTGTCGGCAATGAAGGTGCCCATGCCGGCCACGCCGGCCGTGATCAGCATGGCGTCGCACACGAGACAGACCAGGATGCAGGTGAGCACGTAGTGGCGCTTCAAGCCCTGTTTGAGCAAGAATGCGTTTTGCGTGCCGATGGCCACGATCAGGCTGGCCCCGAGTCCCATGCCTTTCAAGAAAATTGCGCTATCCATATCGATTCCTTTCTATTGCTTTCCATCACGCGCACGGCCGCCCACGCTCTGCCGCTAGCGGCAAAGGCATCAAAGGTAGGTGGAGGGTGAGGCGGTACCAGCAGGACCGCGCGGCGGAGTGGAGTTGTTACCCTATTTCAACAGTGTAAAGAAAAAGTAAATATAAGTATAATGAATGATTCTAACCATATATAAGAGTTTCTTATGCGCGTCGTCGATTACCGTGGATTGGCCGCCCTCGACGCCGTGATCGGCCTGGGCAGCTTTGAAAAGGCCGCGCAGGCGCTGGCGATCAGCCAGCCGGCCGTGTCGCAGCGCATCCGCACCCTGGAAAACCTGGAAGGCACCCTGCTGATCATCCGCAGCCATCCGCCCCTGCCCACGGAAGCGGGCCAGCGCCTGATCGCCCATTACCGGCAAGTCAAGCTGCTCGAAGCGGCGCTCGACGCCCAGCCCGGCCCCACCACGCAATTGCCGGAGCTGGCCATTGCCGTCAATGCCGACAGCGCCGCCACCTGGATCCCGGAAGCGCTGGGACCGCTGCTGACGCCGCCGTCATGCCTGCTCGATATCCGCCTCGACGACCAGGACCACACCCTGAGCCAGCTGCGCGAAGGACGCGTATTTGCCTGCGTCACCAGCGCCAACGACCTGGTGGCCGGCACCACGGCCACGCCGCTGGGCGGCATGCGCTACCTGTGCGTGGCGTCGCCCGCGTTCGCGCAGCAATGGTTTCCCCAGGGTTTTACTGTAGAGGCCGTCAGCCAGGCGCCCGCCATCACGTTTGGCAGCAAGGATGCGCTGCACGAGCGCTACCTGCAGCACCGCCTCGGCTACACGGGCCGCTATCCGCACCATGTGCTCGGTTCGGCGCGCGACTTCGTGCGCTTCATCGAAGCGGGCTATGCCTATGGCATGGTACCCCTGCTGCAGGCGGAAACGGCGCTGGCGGCCGGCAGGCTGGTCGACGTGGCGGCCGGACAGGCACTCGACGTGCCCCTGACCTGGCATGCCTGGGATATCCAGACGCCCCTCACGCGCACCTTGTCGGATGCCGTCATCGCCACGGCACGCAAGTGGCTGTTACAGGATTAATTGACGCATGCAACCGTTATCTATGCCAAATTGCAACTTCCCCGTGCGCGCCCTGCCCTGCCTGGCCTACACTGCAAACATCATTCATCAGAATCAGGAGCTGGCATGACGATCCTGCGCACTACCTTGCTCGGCTTGCTGGCGGCCATCCCGCTGGCTGCCGGCCTGGCCGCCTGCTCGCCCTTGACGGCCATCAATGCCTTGTCGTCAGGCAGCGCCTCGCAAGTGACGCGGGACCTGGCCTACGGTCCCCTGCCACGGCAAAAACTCGATGTCTACGCCCCCAAAATCCGTACCGGCCCCGTGCCCGTGGTGGTGTTCTTTTATGGCGGCAACTGGACGACGGGCGAACGCGCCGACTACGCCTTCGTGGGCCATGCGCTCGCCGCGCGCGGCTACCTGGCCGTGATCGCCGACTACCGGCTGTATCCGGACGTGCACTACCCCGAAATCTTGCAGGATGCGGCCCGCGCCGTGGCCTGGGCCGCGATGGAGTCCAGCCGCCATGGCGGCGATCCCGCGCGCCTGTTCGTGATGGGCCATAGTGCCGGCGCCTACAATGCGGCGATGGTGGCGCTCGACGCCGGCCTGCTGGCGCGCCACGGCATGCACCCGCACGACTTGCGCGGCTGGATAGGTCTGGCCGGTCCCTATGATTTCTTGCCCATCGAAAACACCACCACCCGGCCCGTCTTCTTTTACCCGGATACGCCCGCCTCTTCGCAGCCCATCCATCATGTGACGGCCGAGGCCCCGCCCGCCCTGCTGATCGCGCCCCTGCCTGGCCGGGACAAGCTGGTCAATCCACAACGCAACACGGGTGGCCTGGCCCAGGCCTTGCGCGCGCAGCAACGGCCCGTGACGGAAACCTATTTCGACAAGGTCAGCCACACCACCCTGGTCGCCTCGCTGGCCAGCCCCTTGCGCATGCTGGCCCCCACGCTCGACGCCGTGAGCGCCTTTATCGATGCCAACAGCAAGGTGGAGACCGCGCTAGTGCCGCAAGGCATGGCCATGCCGGAAGGCCCCGTCGCGCCGCAAAGCGCCGTCCCGGAGCAAAGTCCTGCAACGGTGCAAAATTCTGCAACGGAGCGAAGCTCTGCCACGGCACGAGGTCCTGCAACGGCGCAAGGCACCGCCACCCAGGCTGCGGCGGCGTACAAGGCGCCCCACGACAAAACGCCCGTCCCCTGAAGGACGGGCGCTCTGCCCGGACCAATAGCGCAATGAATGGCAGCACGGAGGCAGCACAAATAGCGCCACCAATAACACCATGCTGCATGACGGCCAGCCGCAGCTCAGGGCTCTCACCCGGGGCTCTATCCCCGGGGCTCTCCTCCCAAGATGAGGATCAGCCGCCAGCAACGGCCCGCTTACTCTTTACGGCTGGCGCTGCTGCTTTTGCTTTGTGCGGAGCCCGCTTGCGATACGCTGCCGCTGACCGAGCTTTCGCTGCCGACCGACTGCTGGCTGCCCTGCTGGCCGGCGCTTTGCAGGCTTTGGCCGTCACGGCTCGCGCCACGCTGCTGGTCGCGGTTGGCACCATTTTGATGATAGGCCTGGAACGGTTCGGCAATGCGCTGCATGGCTTCCTGTTGCTTACGCACGTTTTTCTCCGTTTCTTCCGAAGCCGTGCGGGCCACTTCCTCGGCCAGGGCCTTGGCAGTACGGCTCGTTTCATTCACATGCCGCTCTGCCACGTTGGCCAGTTCGACCTGCGTATCGGCGGCCAGGCGCGATACCTGCTGCTGGTACTTGCGCAGTTGCTCGGCGGCTGGCTGGCCTGCTGCGGCAGCCACCTGGAACACGTCTTCGGCGCGCTCGACCGTCAGCAGGTTCTGGCTGGTGACCGTGCTTTCTTCCAGCAAGCCTTGCGCCAGTTGCATGTTCAGGTCGTTAAAGTGCTGCACCGACTGGAACAGGGACTTCGACAGGCCATTGAAAAAAGCCAGTTGCGCTTCCAGGTGGTTTTTGGCGGCGGGGGTAACACTACGGGAATATGGATACATGGAGTTCCTCATTAGATAGCGGTTGGGTGGACAGAAACAGGTGGCGACGCTATCGGCTGTCGAACCGCTAGGCAGACGGCCGGGCTACGCCACGAAGCGCGAAAAAACATATCCGATTGGTGGAGAGATGCTTTGCAACGCGAGTCCCAAGGCTACGTGAGCTCCGCAGGTGAGGGATGATCTGGATCAAAGGTACGCTAGCCTGCGTAGAAAGTTTTGGCTGGACGGCTTGCCCTTGGCAAACGTCAGTGACGGAAAAGCAAATTTGTGCCAGGCACGCTCAGCGAGTGGCGCCCGTGCCCGGCACGACGGGCTTGTAGCCATGGCTGCGCAGCGAGGCTTCCAGCCAGCGGTTGCCATACCAGCCGCGCGCCAGCAGGTAGCTGAGTTCCGCGCCGGCCATCAGCAGCATCATCGGGCCGATGCGCAGTTCGCTGGCCAGATGGCTGCCAAACCACAGGCAGGCGTCCATGGCCAGCATCAGCAGCAACAGCCACCAGCGGCGCTTGGCCACGGCCCAGAAAGAGCCCAGCAACAGGGCCGGCCAGGAAAATCCCGTTTTCACGTAGGCATAGCGGCCCGCATCGTCGGCAAACAGGGTGGCGCTGTGCTTCATGCTGCTCTCGTCAAGAAATAAATGATGTCAGGACTCGGGGTGGTGGCAGACGGCTTCGACGTTGTGACCATCGGGCCCCAGCACGAAGGCGCCATAGTAATTCGGGTGATAGATGGCGCGGATACCGGGGGCGCCGTTATCCTTGCCGCCCGCTTCCAGCGCGGCCCGGTAAAAAGCGTCCACCTGGGCACGGTTGTCTGCCGTGAAGGCGAGATGCATGCCGGCATGCGGCGCGCCGCCCACGCCGAACCAGAAATCAGGCTTGCCATCCTTGCCCAGGCCGACCCAGCCCTGCACTTCCATCACCACCGACACCCCCAGGGGCGCCAGGGCGGCCGAAAAAAAGGCCTTGCTGGCCTGTGCATCGCTGACATTCAAACCGATGTGATCAAGAATCATGCTGGCGCTCCTTTGGAAGTGATAACAGGCCGCACAGTATGCGCCAATATTGCCTTTTCAGCAAGCAAAACTACAGGTCCGGCGCATAGCGGGCAAGCATCTGTTCCTGCGTTTCCTGCGGCCCGCTGCCGCCCGTCTGGTCCTGAATCATCTGGCCCATCGTCGGCAGGACGCTGCGTTCCACTTGGGCCGCGCTGTCCCACAGGCGCGAACGCATGAGGGCCTTGGCGCAATGCAGATACGCCTCGGCCACGCGCAGGCGCATGACCAGGCGCGGCGGGTTGCGTTCGCCGGCGAAGTGCGCCAGCAGCGCAGGATCGTCGCAGAGGCTGGCTTCTCCATTCACGCGCAAGGTTTCATCGACGCCGGGGATCATGAACAGCAGCCCCGCCCTGCCCGTCTCGGCAATATTGCTGAAGCTGTCGAGGCGGTTATTGCCCTTGGCATCGGGCAGCAGCAAGGTATGGGGATCGGGCACCTGCACGAAACCGGGCGCGCCGCCGCGCGGCGAGGCGTCGAGCTGGCCGCCAGCGCCGCCCGTGGCCAGCACGGCGAACGGCGACAGTCCGATGAAGGCGATGCAATGCGGGTCCAGACGGTCGAGCTGCTTGCTCAGCGCCCGTCCCTGCGCGGGCGGATAATGCGCGCGCAGTTGCTCCAGGGTGATGGCCACGCGCCTGCCTCGCCTAGCGCAGGTTGCCCGTATGCCCCAGCGAATAGCGGCCCGGCTGCGGCCACACGGTCAGGCCGTGCGGTTCCTGGCCGACTTTCACTTTGGACACGTCGCCACTGTTCGTATCGATGCGGTACACCACATCGTCGAAACGGCCGGACAGCCACAGATACTTGCCATCGGCACTCACATTACCCATGTCGGGACTGCCGCCGCCGGGGATCGGCCAGTTCGACACGACTTTTTCGGTGGCGAAATCGATCACGCTGACGCTGCCCTTGCCCTTCGGCTTGCCATGGATGCGGTGCGTGCCGCGGTTGGCCACGTACAATTTCTTGCCGTCACGGCTGGGGTACAAGCCATGCGCGCCCACGCCCGTCTGGATGAAGCCGATTTCCTTCAGGGTGGCGCCATCGACGATGTGCACGCCGTCGGCGTCCATGTCGGCGATAAAGAATTTCTTGCCATCCGGCGAGATGCGTATGTCTTGCGGCATGCCCTTCTTGACGCTGCAGATCTCATTCGCGGGACCGCCCACGGGACCGGACTCGGCAAAACGCTTGGCCGGCATCTGCAATTTCAGGTAGCCGTCGACCTTGCGCCCCACCAGGTCGATCTTGGCAATGGTGCCGTCGAATTCGCAGGTGAACATGGCGTAGCGGCCGTCATTGGAGAAATCGGCATGGTTGATGCCGCCGCACTGGGGCGTGTCGATCGAATACTGCACGGCCATGGTCTTCGGATCGCGGAAATCGAGGCGGTGGCGCGCTTCAGCCACGACGATGGCCGACTTGCCGTCAGGCGTGTAATACATATTGTAGGGATCGTCCACGGGCACTTCCTTGCCCGGCTTGCCGCTCAAGGGGTCGATCGGCGTCAGACTGCCCTTGTCCGTGCGTTCCGCATTGTTCGCCACCCACAGGGTGCGCAAGTCCCACGACGGCACCACGTGCTGCGGGCCGCTGCCGACCTTGAACCTGTCCACCACTTTCAGGCTGTCCTGGTCGATCACGTAGACATCGTTCGAGCGCAGGTTGGGCACGTAGACCCTGCGCAAGTGATCCTTGACGACGGGACTCATATTGCTGCTGGCAATGCTGCCGTACACGTTTTTCGGATCGACCAGCGGCGGCATGCCCGGCAGCGGAGAATACGCGGCCGCCGGAGCAGCGGCGGCAGGTGCCGGCGTGCTGGCGCCGATGACCTGGCTGGCGACGCCCAGGCCGGCCAGTGCGGCAGCCAGGGCGGACAAGGTGACAATGGTGCGTCGTTGAGATTTTTTCATGTGATTTCGCGTCTTTTCGTTGCAAAAGCCGGAAGTTCAGCACTTCCAGCGGAATATCAAATCGGTCGTACTAATTCAGTCGTACGAATTTTCGTCTTACAAATTACTTGCGTTGCAACAGTTGCTTAATGGCAGCCACCGAGGTATCCACCTGCAGCTTGATGCCGATCTGGCCCAGCTCGGCCGTGGCGCGCGTGGCATCGCCGCGCACGCCGTCCGCCACGCCGGGCTTGGGTCCGTGGGCCATGGCCTCGCTGCGCACCAGCGACGGGTCCGTTGCCAGCATCAGCGCCGCGTCCGCCAAGCCCGCGTGCAGGCCGATCTCGGCGCTGCTGTAGCCGCGCTTCTGTAGTTCGGCAATATATTGCGATTGCGTGATGTCATAGTAATCGAGCAAGGCATAGGCGCGCGCTTCCTTGCCGGCGGAAGCCTTGCCCCAGGCGCGGTTCAGTTTGTTGGCCACATTCTGCTCGTTTTTTTGATAGCCGCCATGGTCGCCAAGAAAAATGATGTCGCGGAAACCATGCTGGCGCAAGCTGGCAGCTGTCCCTTCCAGCACGGCTTCGAAGGCGGCTGGCGGAATCGAAATCGTGCCGGCAAAGCGCATGTGGCCGGCCGGCGGGGTAATACTGCCTTCCGGCACGTAGGAAACGACGGGCGCCACGATGGTATTGCCCAGCTTTTGCGCGATCTGGCGCGCCAGCAGGCCGGCGCGCACATTGTGCTTGCCCAGCGCAATATACGGCCCACTCTGCTCCACGCCGCCGATCGGCACCAGCACGGTGGTCGCGCCGTGGTCTATGCGGCTGCGCAACTCGGTGCTGGTCAGTTCTTCCAGCATGACGCTGCCGCCGGCAGGCGCGGCCGCCGTGACGGGTGCTGCAGGAATCAGTAACAACAGGGTCAGGGCAAACAGCGAGCCGGATGGCTTGGACAGACGGGAGGGCGCGCGGGGCACCTGTGGCAGGGGGAACTGCAGAGTCATAAGCAAACATCTTTCCAAGGTCAAAGCGTGACGCCGTGCCCGGCCTTGCCAGGCAAGCTGGCTGCCACGCAGGAATTGTATTCCATCATGACGGGAACGGCACGTTAATTTGCTACGGTGCTTTGCAAGGAATTGACGAGGGGAAACTAAGTACAAAGTGTTGCCCAAAGAAGCAGCAGACATGGGCCTTGCCCGGCATCAGCAACGAGAACGGCGGCAGAAACGCCGCCGCGAGTCGCCCATGCATCGAGCAGGCGATGGTGCTGTAGCTCCTGCACCAAGAAGACTTGTCAGGCAGCATTATTCACGGCTTCGTAGCGTTTCTCCGCATATGCCTTGAGCGACAACATCGTTCTGGGCAACCCTTCCCTGACTTGCCTGGCAACGCCCGGCCCGAACAGAAAGGCCAGCGCGCCCGTAAACCACACGCGATGCACGACTTCCGACCCGCCCTCGACGGCAGCGACCGTGTGCTCGAAGTGGATGCGGAAGAAGGGGATGTAACCCTCGACGGTGAACGAGCGGCCTGCGGTGCGCTCGGTGACCAGCAGCGGAATCCCCATCCCCTTGCTGGGAACGATCCGGCCATGTGTTCCCACGGCGAATGGCCCGTTGAGCCGGGCTTGCTTCGTATCCGGATCCCACAAATGCCATCGGTCAACCTCGCTCCAGATCTGGTCGATGACCGCGGGCGGGACGGCAATGTGGATGTTTTCTTCGATATGCATCAATTGGGGATCTCCATATCATTTTAATGAAAGTAACGGGGACCTTCCATCCGGCGCCGCGCGGTGCCAGGAAATTGGCCAAGGAATAGCATTCATCATGCCGTATCGCCATGATAATTACGCCAATCAAAAGATCTTCTTCCAGCAAAAAACAAACACGCTTGCCATTCTTTTTTCTCGATAGAAAAAATACTTGCTGGGGATGCAGGATACACTGTAATTTGTCTGCCATATCAACATCTGCGGATTGCGCTTGCAATTGCCACCGGCAGAATCAGGGCATGATGACAGCCTGGCTCGAGAGACATAGCCGTGATCCTATTGAATTTTGAGAGATTATGAACGCAGCACATTGGAGGGTTCAGGAGCTAAGCCATTACTTAGCGGATATCGCCTGGTTTAACGCCGAGGGTGCCCGCCGCGCATATGATTTGGCGGGCCTTCATGATTCGAAGACACATCTCGGCCTGGACGCCAATACCGTCAGCGCAATCGAACGGCTCGCATTCGGGAATGACTCGGCCAGCGCCACCAGCTGGCTGCGTGCCCGTGTGCCTGGAAATCAGCAGGTCGTCGTGGTGTTTGGAGAGGATGAATGCTTCCTGTGCAGCAGCGTATTCCTGCTCGAGAATTGGCGCGATATTTTTACCCCCTCACGTGACGACGCAATGATCTATTCGAACGACACGCCGCTTATCCTGTTTTATTGCCATGAGAATGAATTCGAACTGGGGCAGCGGATTGTCTTTGATTAAAAGGCGCGTTCGGCCAGGAGCGGACATGAGTAAGCACCGATAGCAATGACCAGGAAAATTAAAGCAAGATAACAAACGGATCTGGCAAAAAGCCATAGCTCAAGCCGATTAGAAATAAATACTGGCTGCGAGCCCTGCTCTGCCCTGGAGTTTTTTCAACACAATCGGCCAAAAGCGGACGGATCAAATACTTAACGGAGATGAGCATGAAACGACTATTGGCGCTTACTTTTTTTACTTGCATTTCAGCATATGCTCAGGAAGCGCCTTTGCCCGAGACCGAACAATCAGCCATTGAGTATAAATCTGTGTCCGAAGCTTTGGCTGCGCTACGAGCGAAGCCTGGTACTGAAGTAAGCAAGCAAGGTAACTGGATAATTGCAATTGAGCAGGACATGAATGTGATTTGGTCCTTTGCTCCAGAAGGCCATCCAGCTTATCCGGCTCTGGTCAGGCGAGCGATCATTTCTCATGACGGAAGGATATCCGTCAAAATGAATGTGAAGTGTCAAGCTAGCAAGTCCGCTTGCGATAGCTTAGTACGTGAATTTATACAGCTGAACGAAGAAATGCGGGCATCATTTCAATCGAAAGAAAATAAGTGAAATTGGCCGCATCCAAGAGCAGCCGTTCGGCCCCAAAGTTATTTCCAAAACAACTGCCGTTTTAATTATCTGGCGACCATTACGTCTATAAATGCCAATACAAAACGAAGACGTGCAAAATCCATCGGAGCGTCGTGCCTACTGCGTGCGGCCACGGCCAGACCTCGCTCAGCGATTGAAAGCTATCGGCATGGCCGATGCTCTTGACGTTCTTGGCCAACACACAGTGGTAATGACCGAGTCGCTACCATTTGAGGGCAAGCTGGAGGGATATCGAATGCTAATCCTCAAGAAGTCTAAAGAAGCTCTCCTTGAAGACGATCCTTTGTCGGAAATTTCGCAGCGCGAGGCCTTACTTGGCAAAGGCCTCTCTCTCTAACCGAGTCCTTCGACCTCTGGTGGATGGCTGAGGAAGTAGAGACCATGGAGATTATTACAAGCTGGCAGTCTTCGCCGCGCAATGGCCGCCACTGGGCGGTCTGCCAGACGCGCTGAAGTACCGTGATTGAATACTGGATCGTGCCCAACCATGACGTCCGCTACGGGGTGCGGACTCACACGCGTGAAAGGCAGGCAGACTCCCTGACTGCCACGGAACCAGGCGCCGCCGTCCCCTCCAGCCATCCCGGACAACTTGACTGACACCCGCAACAACTACAAAACCTCAACGCTCCCCCATGCGACAGCGCCACCGCCAAAGAAAAACCCCGGCGCACCGGGGCAATTTCCAAGCTTAACCGCGGGCGCCGCGGCCGGGCAGCGCCAGGCGCCGGCTGGCTGAGGCGGAAGCGGGGGCTGGCAAGCCGCCCGCCACTTTCAACGGTTTTGCCTGGGCGTCGCCGCGCAGGCGGAACACGGCCACCACGTCGACCAGCTCGACGGCGCGGTCCTGCAGCGAGGAGGCGGCGGCCGCCGCTTCTTCCACCAGGGCCGCGTTTTGCTGGGTGACCTGGTCCATTTGCGAAATGGCCTGGTTCACCTGTTCGATGCCGGCGCTTTGCTCGTGGCTGGCGTTGGCGATGTCGCCCATGATGTCCGTCACGCGGCGGATGCTGGCAACGATTTCTTCCATCGTGGCGCCCGCCTGGTCGACCAGCGCGCTGCCCGTGTTGACTTTATCCACGGAATCTTCGATCAAGCCCTTGATTTCCTTGGCCGCTGCCGCCGAACGCTGCGCCAGGTTGCGCACTTCGGTGGCCACCACGGCAAAGCCGCGGCCCTGCTCGCCCGCGCGCGCCGCTTCCACGGCCGCATTCAGCGCCAGGATATTGGTTTGGAAGGCAATGCCGTCGATCACGCCGATGATGTCGGCGATCTTCTTCGCCGATTCGTTGATGGAACCCATCGTGCCCACCACTTGCGCCACCACGGCGCCGCCCTTGCGGGCCACGTCCGAGGCGGACACGGCCAGCGAATTCGCCTGGCGCGCATTGTCCGTATTCTGGCGCACGGCCGAGGTCAGCTCTTCCAGGCTGGACGCCGTTTCTTCCAGCGACGATGCCTGCTGCTCCGTGCGCACGGACAGGTCCGCGTTACCGGCGGAAATCTGCGCGGCCGCCACGCTGACCGTATCGGCCGAGGTGCGCACGGTGGCGATCACGCCGACGACACGCTCGAGGAATTTATTGAAGGCGGTGGCCGTGCGGCCCACTTCATCCATGCGCTCGACGGGCATGGCGGCGGACAGGTCCAGCGAGGCGCTGACGCGCTCCAGTGTGTGTTCGATATTGCCCAGGCCGCCGCTGATGGTGCGGTAGATATGCCAGGCCAGCGCGCCCGTCAGGAGCACGGCCACGCCCAGCACGGCCAGCATGGTGTTGAACGCCGTGTCGTAGGCGGCCAGGCTTTCCGCCTTCACGTCATCGACCAGCTTGTTGTTGTAGGCGATATGGTCATCCATGCTCTTTTTCGCGGCCGCGGCCGTGATGGCCAGCGGCGTGCCGGCCAGCAAGGTGGCGCGCACGCCGTCCATGTCGCCCGCGTAGGCGGCGGCAAAGAATGGCGCCAGCGCGCGGCGGTACGCTTCCATGGCGGCCTGGTCGGCGTCCAGCATCTTGCTGTCCGTGGCGTCGTACAGGCGCTCGGCGCGGTAGGTGGCGATGACCTTGTCGAAATTCGCGTTGGCGTCGGCCACGGCCTTGTCCAGCGCCGTCTTGTCGGCCAGGTTCGAGAACACGGACAGGCGGTAGCCGGCCAGGCGCGAATCGGCCAGGAAACCCTTGGCCGCATTCAAGCCCTGAATGCTGGGAATGATGCGGTTTTGCACGGTGTCAAAACGCTCCTGGGCCCGCTGCAGCTGGATGGCGCCACCCGCGCCCAGCAATAGCAGGGCCAGCAAGGCGATGGTGAGGGTCAGAATTAATTGCTTGGTGATATTCATGGTGTTTCACAGTAAAAAGGGTGGCCTGGCGGGGCCAGGCAGGTTGAGTAGCTGCCGATCAGGTGGCCGGGATCGGTTGCTAGGCCGCCAGCGGGGAGGCATCGGGCGTGCGGCGCAGCAAGTCGCCATGCTGGCGGCAAAACGCCAGGCCCGCCTTGTGGCCCACGTCGAACAGCAGCTGCATGTTCGAGCTGGACCAGTCCAGGGTATCGGGCCAGTGCTGCTCCGGGATGCCATCCATCAAGTCAAGCTTGAGCAGGCGCCGCTTGGGCTGGCCCGTGCGCGCGTCCGTGTTGTGCTCGAGTTCAAACAGGCGCAGCTCGCTCTTGGAAATCTTTACCAGCGGCGTGATGATGGAGCGCACCCAGGCGTCGTACAGGTTGCGCGGCTTGCGCAGCAGGCGCTCGTCGCCCAGGATGTCGAGGATGACCAGGGTATCGGCGTCATGGTGCTCGCCCTTGCCTTCGATAAATGGCTCGAAATTGAGCGTATCGAGGGCCGCGCCTTCGATGTAGTCGTCGCCGGCGATGGTCGTGGGTGCATACAGGAAGGGAAACGACAGGGCTGCGCGCACGTGGATAGGTTCGATCTCGTGCTTGCCCCAGATTTGCATGCGATGCTCGCTGAGGTTGTAGGCATTGATGTAGAAATCGGGACGCATGCGGGCCACGCCCGAAAAATCCACGGCTTTTTCCAGGAAGGGCAAGTGCGCGCACAGGCCCAGGCTTTTCGCCGACAGGTCAGACGGCGACAGCGACGACACCATCAGCTTGCCCCAGTCCGACCAGGCCGCGGGCACGCCCGCAAACGTTTGCTTGAACGCCTGGAAAAAAGGATTGTTGGCCGGCGGCTGGAAGGCGTCGCGGAAGGTGCTCGCGTGCATGCCCGGCTTCTGGAACACCTTGTAGTTGATCGGAATCATCTTATAGATGCTGTCGGCCACGCCCGTGTCGGCCCAGCTTTGCAAGGCCTGGCGCGGCGTGGCCTCGTGCGGCGTCGTGTAAAGCAAGCCCATCAACACACCCGCGCCGGAGGCGGAAATGACGTCGAACTCGATGCCCTCGTCGAGGAAAGCGGCCAGGGCGCCAGCGATCAAGGTGGAATTTGGTGCGCCGCCACCAAGCAGCAAACCCGTTTTGCGGGCCCGTTTCGCTGTCGCAGCTGGCGCCGGATTCGGCGGCGTCGTCATCACTGTCTTCATGCACACTCCCTGAACGGAACGGGGTTACCATCCCTTAATTGTTGGTTACTACACGCTTAGTGCGCCTAATCCTGCGCATGTCCCCGCAAGCGCCGAAGCGATGCAATGTTGCAGAAACAGATATGAAATTAACATAAATAAATTCCATATGGCAATTTCGATAATGCATAACCGGTATTCAGGAAGGGCATAAGCTGATGCCGTGCGGCGTAGCGTGATGCGGCGCAGCAAATATAAATCCGGCGGCGTTAGGAATAGTCTCTTTGGGGTAGGAATATTCCGCAACCAGCCGCCAGCGCGGCGGCCAGGCGGTTCAGCGCAATGATGCGGGGTCGGGATGGGGCGGGGAAAAATGCAGGTGGGTACACAAATGGTCAACAAAGACGCGAATCTTGGGCGACAGGTGGCGGCTCGATGGCCACAGCACCCAGAACTTGCTTGAGTACAGCAAGTGCTCGGCCAGCACGGCCTGCAGCTCTCCCCGTCCGATGGCGTCGCGCACGATAAAGTCGGGCAGGTAAGCGAGGCCCACGCCCTGCGTGGCGGCGCCGATCAAGGCTTCGATATTGTTGCAGGTCAAGGCGGTCGGCAAGCGCAGTTCGCTGCCGCTGTCGCCCTCGGTCCGCTGCAGCGCCCACTCCTGCAGTTTCCCCGTGGTGGGAAATTTATAGCGCACGCAGGCGTGCCCTTCCAGCGCGCGCGGCGTGGCGGGCACGCCGTGGCGGGCGAAGTACGCGGGAGAACCCACGATGGCAAAGGCAAACGGCCCCAGTTCGCGCGCCATCAGCCGCGAATCGGTAAGCGTGCCGCTGCGCACGGCCACGTCGACGCCTTCGGCCACCACGTCGACCAGGCGGTCGTTGAAATCGAGGTCGAGTTCGATCTCCGGATACAGGCGCGTAAAGTCCGCCAGCAGGGGCAGGATGATGCGGTAGCCGATCACGGGCAGGCTGACCTTGAGCTTGCCGCGCGGCGCCACGGCCAGGTGCGACAGTTCCGCCTCGGCATCACCGAGGTCGGCCAGGATGCGCTGGCAGCGCTCGTAAAACAGCGCGCCCTCGTTGCTCAGGCTGATGCGCCGCGTGCTGCGGTTGAGCAAGCGCACGCCCAGCTTTTCTTCCAGCCTTGCCACGCTCTTGCCCACGGCCGACGCCGACACGCCGAGCAGGCGTCCGGCCGCCACGTAGCTGCGCGTTTCCGCCGCGCGCACGAAGGCGGCAATGCCGTTCAGATTATCCATGCCATATCGATTAGGGAATATTTGTCCGTTATGAGTGGATTTTCAGCCACTTTTTCATCCATTCCGTCCATATTATCATCGAAATCCCTCTTTCTGGAATCATTCCCATGGATACGAATCACCGTATGAAGCCTGCCTCCCCGGCCCGGCGCGCCTTCGTGCTGGCCGCCGTCTGCCTGGCCGCGCTGTGCATGCCGCTCAGTTTTACGGGGCCGGCCATCGCCATCCCCGCCATCGCCGCCGACCTGCACGGCACGCCGCTGGCGCTGGCATGGATCACGAATGCCTTCATGCTCAGCTTTGGCGGCTGCCTGATGGCGGCCGGCGCCCTGGCCGACCGCTATGGCCGCAAGCGCGTGTTCTTGCTGGGCATGGGCGTGTTTTCCGCCGCCGCGCTGGCCCTGGCGGCCGCGCCCGGCATACTGTGGCTCGACATGCTGCGCGCCGTCCAGGGCCTGGGCTGCGCCATGGCCCTGTCCAGCGGACTGGCGGCCCTGGCGCAGGAATTCGACGGCCCCGCCCGCGCGCGCGCCTTCAGCCTGATCGGCGCCGCCTTCGGCGTGGGCCTCGCGTTCGGCCCCTTCATGGCCGGCATCTTGATTACGCATACGGGCTGGCGCGCCATTTTTGCCGCCACGGCCGCGGCCGGCCTGGCGGCCCTGCTGGGCGCCGCGCGCGCCATGCGCGAATCGCGCGACCCGCAGGCGCAAGGCGTGGACTGGCCAGGCGCCCTGACGTTTACGGGCGCCCTGTCCCTGTTGACGTATGGCTTGCTGCAGGCGCCGCACAGCGGCTGGGACAGCGCCGCCAGCCTGGGTTTATTGGGTGGCGCGGCATTGCTGCTGGCCGTCTTCATCCGCGTGGAGCGGCGCGCCGCGCGGCCCATGCTGGACTTGACCCTGTTCCGCCTGCCCATCTTTGCCGGCGTGCAGCTGCTGGCCGCCGCGCCCGCGTTTTCCTTCGTCGTGCTGCTGGTGCTGCTGCCGGCCCGCTTCATCGGCGTCGAGGGCTATGGCGCTTTCGATGCGGGCCGCATGATGATCGCCCTGTCGGCGCCCATGCTGGTATTGCCCATCCTGGCAGGCATGGCGGCGCAGCGCTTTGCCGCCGCGCACATCTGCGCCAGCGGCCTGCTGCTGGCGGCGGGCGGCTTGCTGTGGCTATCCACGTGCGCGCCGGGCCAGGCGCCCGCTGCTTTCATAGGGCCGCTGCTACTGATCGGCTGCGGCATCAGCCTGCCCTGGGGCTTGATGGATGGCCTGGCCGTCAGCGTCGTGCCCGTCGAGCGGGCCGGCATGGCGGCCGGCATCTTCAATACGACACGCGTGGCGGGCGAAGGCCTGGCGCTGGCCATCGTCAGCGTCCTGCTCAGTTCGCTTACCGTCGCGGCGCTGGGCGGCGCCGGCCTTGCCGGCATCGGCGCGCAACAGGCGGCGCTGGCCGGCCCCTTCCTGGCGCTGGGCGAACTGCAGCAGGCGGGCGCCCTGCTGCCGCACGCCTCAGGCGCCGAACTGGCGCAGGCGTATGGCACGGCATTTCGCCACTTGCTGTACGTGCTGGCCAGCATCACCACCGTCTCGGCCCTGCTGATCCTGACCTTCCTGCGTCATCCGGCCCATGCGGCAACGGACACGGCCGCCCTGCCCGCCTGCAAAGCGCAAAACTGAACCGCACGATTTTCCCGCCGCCCCATCTCCGTCCCCGCCACACCGGGCGGCGCCCACGCGCCGCCGCCCGCCTTTGATGCTTCTCTGCAACACCTCAACAGCTCGGAAAAATTCAGGGAACAAAACGAGTTTACTTATCAAAGCGCTTTGAACTATACTCAAAGCGCTTTGAAACATAGTTAAAGCGCTTTGGTTGTGCAGAGTGATGCGCGCCGATCCCACACCTATAAAAACACTGGAGACACAATGAACAAATTTTTCTTGAAAGCTTTGCCAGCGGCAGTGCTGATGGCCTTAAGCGCGTCGGCCCAGGCCGCCCTGCCGATCGACTTCGGCGGCTACATCCGCTCGGGCTTCGGCACCAGCGGCGAAGGCGGCAAGGAAGCCTGTTTCGGCCTGGCCGGCGCCTCGTCCAAGTATCGTCTGGGCAATGAGTGCGAAACCTACGGCGAGCTGAAGTTCGGCGGCGAAGCATTCAAGGCAGCCAACGGCACCACCTTCCGCATCAATACCCTGGTGGCGTTCTCCGTCAACCAGAACCAGGACTGGGAACAATCGGACCCGTCGTGGCGCGAAATGAACGTGGTGGCCGACAAGATCGGTTCCGGCGCCTTCGCCGAAGCGCGCGCCTGGGTGGGCAAGCGCTACTACGACCGCCAGGACGTGCACATCACCGATTACTACTTCTGGAATAACAGCGGCCCCGGCGCCGGCCTGGAAAACATCGACCTGGGCGCCGCCAAGCTGGCCTACGCCATCGTGCGCACGGCCGACGACGGCGACAGCAAGCGCATGGGCCTGTCCCACGACCTGCGCTTCTCCGGCATCAAGGTCAACCCGGACGGCGAACTGACCCTGGGCCTGCAATTCAACCAGAAACGCAACGCGCAAGGCGCGGCCCCCGTCGCCAGCGGCCACTTGCTGACCATCATGCATACGCAAGGCAACCTGTTGGGCGGCTTCAACAAGGTGGCATTGCAGTTCGGCAAAGGCAGCGCCGCCAACACGGGCGGCTTCAGCCTGGGCGCCGACAAGGACGACAAGGTCACGCGCCTGACGGAACAGATCATGATCCAGCCCAAAGGCGCCTGGTCGGGCATGGGCACCTTCGTCTACGAAGACAAGCAGACGGCAGGCGTGAGCAGCAAGTGGACCTCGATCGGCGCGCGTCCCGTCTACCACTTCACGGACAACTACAGCCTGGCCGTGGAACTGGGCCACGACATCGTCAAGCCGGAAGGCGGCGAGAGCCGCAACCTGACCAAGCTGACGTTTGCCCCGCAATTGTCCGCCGGCAACAGCTTCTGGTCGCGTCCCGTGCTGCGCGCCTTCTACACCTACGCCAAATGGAACAAGGCAGCCCAGTCGGCCGCCGCGGCGGAAACGGCGCTGTCGTCGACGGGCGTGTTCGGCGGCAAGACCAATGGCAGCTCGATGGGCTTCCAGGTGGAAAGCTGGTGGTAATCGCCGGCACCTAAGTAACCCTCGGGAAATTAGCGTGAACTATGACGAACAGAACCGGATGCCATGCAAGGCGCTCACTGCGACGCAGTGCGAGCACTGCCAGCAGCGAGCAACACCGCAGAGCGCCGGTTATGGAAGTCAGAAATCACAATAATTTATTGGGGCTTACTTAAAACGTTGGCAAGCGTCCCCGGACGCTTGCCGGTGGCAGCAACACCGCCCGCTTTTTCAGGGGCAAGTAATATCCGGACCCACCATTTCGCCGCTGCACGCGATGGCCGGCAGCTACACTGTAGTGCTTCAGCAGTATCCTCTTTTAGCGCGGGCGCCCCTGGGTTTGCCCGCGTATTTTTTTGGGCGCCGCCGCCGCTGGCCACTACCCTGATCAATCCGGCATTTATCAGATAAACTACCCTTAATCGCATTGCACTGCACCGCACCGCTCCCGCCCACCGGCAGGACGCCGGCAGCGGCAAGATCCACCCAGGACAGACCCCGACTGCAGCATCCATGAACCTCAAAAATCTCGCCAAAACGCTAGGAATATCCGAAACCACCGTCAGCCGCGCCTTGAATGGCTATCCGGAAGTGAGCGAACGCACACGCGAACGGGTGCTGGCCGCCGCGCAGGCGGCCGGCTACCGCCCCAATCCCATGGCGCGCAGCCTGGCCGTGGGACGCACGAATATCGTCGGCATCATCTACCCGCTGATGCCGAACGACCTGGCCGACCCCATGTTCATCGAGATCGTGGGCGGCATGTCCGAAGCGCTGGAAGCGCAGCAGATGGACATGATGATCGCGCCCGCGTCGGCCGGCAACGAATTCCACACCTATGAACGCATGGTCAAGGGCCGCCGCATCGACGGCCTCGTTGTCGGGCGCACCAAGCCCTTCGACGAGCGCATCGCCTACCTGGCGCAGCAGGGCATGCCGTTTGTCGCCCATGGCCGCACGCAGCTGAACCAGCCGCACGCCTGGTTCGACTACGACAACGAGGCGGGCATGCGCCTGGCCGTCGAGCGCCTGGCGCAGCTGGGCCACCAGCGCATCGGCCTGATCAGCGCCACGCCGGACCTGAATTTCGTGCGCCAGCGCGTCGACAGCTTCCAGCATGCCATGCAGGCGGGCGGCCTGGCCGTCGATCCGGACAACCTGGTCGACAATGCGCACGACCGCCGCGCCGGCTACCAGGCCATGCAGCGCCTGCTGGCCCGCTCGCCCCGCCCCACGGCCGTCATCGTCGACAACCACATGTCGGGCGTGGGCGCCGTGCGCGCCCTGCTCGACGCTGGCATCGCCATCGGCAGCGAGATGTCGCTGATCGTCTGGGGCGTAATGGAAGATTCGCTGGCCGGCCACAACGTCACCACCGTCGTCCAGCCCGACCCGCGCGGCGCCGGCGCAAAGATGATCCGCATGCTGCTGGCCCTGATGGACGGCACGCCCGTCACGGAGCTGCAGGAATTGTGGCCGTGCGAACTGCTGCCGGGCGAATCGGCCGGGCCCGTAATGCACGCATGATTCAGCCTCTCACCGCGCGACCGGCGAAATACCGGGGTCAGTCACCGCGTGAGCGGAATGCGCTCCATTGGGACGCATTCCCCCGGAGGGTCTGACCCCAGCCCTTGCATAGGGCTTCGTCTTCGGCCAGGGGATGCACATCCCCTCCCTGAATCACCCCCATAAAAAAATCGCATGTCTGGCGCGTGTATCGCTTTACTTTTCAAAGCGCTTTGAACTATACTCATTTCATACCCAAAGCGCTTTGAATTTTAAAATAAGACGTTAGCCTACCAACCAGCAACGCTGCCCTGATAGCCACGGCTACAGGCAACTTTTAAGAAATCATTCATGCCGACCATCCAGAACAATCTCGCCCACCTGCCCGCCGACTGGTGGCGCAGCGCCGTCATCTACCAGGTCTATCCACGCAGCTTCCTCGACAGCAATGGCGACGGCATCGGCGACTTGCCTGGCATTACCTCCAAGCTCGATTACATCGCCGCCCTGGGCGCCGACATCGTCTGGATCTCGCCCTTCTTTACGTCGCCGATGAAAGACTTCGGCTACGACGTGGCCGACTTCTGCGACGTCGACCCCATGTTTGGTACTTTGGCCGATTTCGACCGCCTGGTGGCGCGCGCCCATGAACTGGGCTTGAAAGTGATGATCGACCAGGTGCTGTCGCACTCGTCCGACAACCACCCATGGTTCGTGGAAAGCCGCTCCAGCCGCGACAACCCAAAAGCAGACTGGTATGTGTGGGCCGACCAGAAACCCGATGGCACGGCGCCCAACAACTGGCTGTCCGTGTTTGGCGGTTCCGCCTGGCAATGGGAACCGCGCCGCAGCCAGTACTATCTGCACGATTTCCTCGCCAGCCAGCCCGACCTGAATTTCCACAACCCCGCCGTGCAGCAGGCGCAGCTGGACAACCTGCGTTTCTGGCTGGAACGGGGCGTCGATGGCTTCCGCTTCGATTCCTGCAACTTCCCCTACCACGACCAGTTGCTGCGCGACAATCCGCCAGCCGCGCAGCGCGACGCCAGCAGCGTATCGGCCATCAATCCCTACGGCATGCAAGCGCACGTGTACGACAAGACACAACCGGAAAACATCGCCTACCTGCAACGCGTGCGCGCCGTACTTGACGAATATCAAGCCATTTCCATCGGTGAAGTGGGCGACGACAATGCGCTGGCCACCATGGCCGCCTACACGACGGGCGGCGACAAGCTGCACATGGCTTACAGCTTCAACTTGCTGACGGCGGAGTTTTCGGCCGCCCACATCCGCACGCAGGTGGAAGAATTCGAAGCCAAAGTGACGGACGGCTGGGCTTCCTGGTCCGTGGGCAACCACGACAGCGTGCGCGTCATGACGCGCTGGGGCGGCGACCATCCGTCGCCGTCGCTGGCCAAGGTGGTGCTGGCCGTGCAGGCGGCGCTGAAAGGCACGCCGTGCCTGTACCAGGGCGACGAGCTGGCCCTGACGGAAGCGGACATTCCTTTCGAGGCATTGCAAGACCCGTACGGCATCCCGTTCTGGCCCCAGTTCAAGGGCCGCGACGGCTGCCGCACGCCGATGCCATGGGTGGCCGATGCGCCGCACGGCGGCTTCAGCACTGCCAAACCCTGGTTGCCCGTGCCGCCCGAGCACCTGGCGCGCGCCGTCGACGTGGAAGAGCGCGATAGCGCCTCGCCGCTGCAGTTTGCGCAGAACATCCTCGCCTGGCGCCGCACCCTGCCGCAACTGCTGCGCGGCGAGATCGTCTTCTTCGACGCGCCGGAACCCGTGCTGGCCCTGCGCCGCGACTTGCCCGGACAGCCATCCGTGCTGGCCGCCTTCAACCTGGGCACGCAAGCCCTCACGTTCGCCTGGCCTGAGGCGGCACCAGCGGCCGACCTGGCCGGTCACGGTTTGCCGGGCAGCAAGGATGGCCAGCAGATCAGCCTGCCCCCGCATGGCGGCTGGTTCGGCACCCTGGCGTAAATCGCCGGCTTTGGCGGCCATGCCGCCAATTACAATAACGAGCCCCGCGCATCAGCGGGGCCGAACAACAGAGTATCAGTGCTCGGCAAAATCGTGGCGAGCGGATGAAAGTTGTGGCTGAGAAGCGCAGCTGTGTGTAGGCACAGTGAGCATCACCAGCCGCAAATTCGACGCGCAGTAGATTGGGCCAGGCACATTCAGCGAGAATGAGGACGACAGACATGGCTGGACTGAAGTTAACAGGCCTGAAAAAGGCGTATGGCGACGTGCAAACCCTGCACGGCATCGACCTGGAGATCGCCGACGGCGAATTCATGGTGTTCGTGGGACCATCGGGTTGCGGCAAATCGACCTTGCTGCGCAGCATCTGCGGCCTGGAAGAGATCAGCGGCGGCGATTTATTCATCGGCAAGACGCGCATGAACGACGTGCCGCCCGCCAAGCGCGGCATCGCCATGGTATTCCAGAGCTACGCGCTGTATCCGCACATGAGCGTGGCGCAAAACATGGCCTTCGGCCTGAAACTGGCCGGCATGAGCAAGGTGCAGATCGCCGACGCCGTGCAGCGCGCCGCACAGATCCTGCGCATTGAACCCTTGCTCGAACGCAAACCCAAGGACTTGTCGGGCGGCCAGCGCCAGCGCGTGGCCATCGGCCGCGCCATCGTGCGCAAACCCGACGTCTTCCTGTTCGACGAACCGCTGTCCAACCTGGACGCCTCGCTGCGCGTGCAGATGCGCATCGAACTGGCGAATCTGCACCGCGAATTGCGCTCGACCATGATTTACGTCACGCATGACCAGGTCGAAGCGATGACCCTGGCCGACCGCATCGTCGTGCTCAACGCGGGCCGCATCGAGCAGGTGGGCGCGCCTTTGGCCCTGTACCACCATCCCGCCAACCTGTTTGTGGCCGGCTTCCTCGGTTCGCCCCGCATGAACTTCCTCAAAGGCAAGATCCACGGCTACACGGATGGCGTGGCCACCATCGCCACCAATGCGGGCGGCCTGCTGCAGGCAGCGCTGACGCAGCCGCTGGCCAACGGCACCCCCGTCACCATCGGCGCGCGCCCCGAGCACGTGCAAGCGTGCGCGCCCGGTGCCGCGGCCGCCATCACGGCCACCGTGCAAGCGGTGGAAAAACTGGGCGACATCAGCTATCTGTATGTGCAGGTGCCAGGCGGCGACGAGCCGCTGGTCGTGCGCGCCGATGCCGATACGGACTGGGCCATTGGCCAATCCGTGGCACTGCAGGTGGCGCCCGCCCGCGTCCACGTGTTCGACGAGCACGGCCAGACGCGTACATGATTTCAACTTTAAGGGGCCAGGCGCTACAGGCGCCGCCTGGCCTGGTTGCATCGTTTCAGCCTTGATATTCAACATAAACTTAGCATAAAAAAAGATACTGGAGATCGACATGTCCTACACGAACCCAAAACGCAGCTTCATCAAAACCACCCTGCTCGCCGCCGCCCTGGCCGGCATCGGCAACCTGGCCGCCGTCAGCATGGCGAACGCGGCCGAAGCAGGCACCCTGCTGATCTGGATCAATGGCGACAAGGGCTACAAGGGCCTGGCCAAGGTCGGCGAGGAATTCACCAGGAAGACGGGCATCAAGGTCGTCGTCGAGCATCCGGAAGATGCGCCGAACAAATTCCAGCAAGCGGCCGCCGCCGGCAAGGGTCCGGACATCTGGATCTGGCCGCATGACCGCATCGGCACCTGGATCGACGCCGGCTTGCTGCAACCATTGACACCAAGCAAGGAAGCACGCGCCGCCATCCTGCCGCTGGCGTGGAATGCCTTCACCGTGGGCGGCAAGACCTGGGGCTACCCGATCTCCATCGAAGCCGTGGCCCTCGTCTACAACAAGGACCTGGTGCCGAATCCGCCCAAGACCTTCGAGGAAATCGCCGCGCTGGACAAGAAACTGTCTGGCCAGGGCAAGAAAGCCATCCTGTGGGATTACACGAATACCTATTTCACGTGGCCTTTGCTGGGCGCGGGCGGCGGCTTCCCGTTTGAAGTCAAGGCCGACGGCCGCTACGATGCAGCGAAAACGGGCGTGAACAATGCCGGTTCGCAAGCGGGCGTGAATGCGCTGATGACCCTGATCAACAGCGGCGCCATGCCGAAGGGCGCCGGCTACGCCGAGATGGAAGCGGGCTTCAACCAGGGCAAGATCGCCATGATGATCAACGGCCCATGGTCGTGGGACAATGCGCGCAAATCGAAGATCAATTTCGGCGTGGCAACGATCCCTACCGTGGCAGGCAAGACGGCCACGCCATTCGTGGGCGTGCTGGGCGCCATGATTTCGAAAGCCAGCCCGAACAAGGACCTGGCGACGGAATTCCTGGAAAACCAGATGCTGCAGATCAACGGCCTGAAAACCATCAACGCCGACGTCCCGCTGGGCACGCCGGCAAACAAGGTGCTGTTCGCGGAACTGAAAGCCAACCCGAACATCCAGGCCACGATGGAAAGCGCGCAGGCGGGCCGCCCGATGCCGAACAATCCGGAAATGGGCCGCTTCTGGTCGTCGATGCAATCGGCGCTGGAAAACATCACGCAAGGCCGCCAGACGACCAAGGATGGCCTCGATGCGGCGGCGAAGCGGATTACGACAGCGAATTAAGCAGGTCAAGGCGTAGGTCGGATTAGGCCCGAAGGGCCGTAATCCGACACCAGCAGCCAACAATACTGTCGGATTACGCGCAAGCGCTAATCCGACCTACGTGTCACATCCGGCATTTCGTTGTATCCATCTTCACAGGTATCCCATCGTGCGCAAGTTTATCGGCCCTACGGTATTGACCATCAGCATGGCGCTGGGTCTGTATCTGCTCTTCATGTTGTACATTTCCGGCCAGACCATGCTGGCTGCCGTCTTCCTCGGCTTGCTGACCCTGACGACGTTTGTCTTCACGTCGCCGCGCGCCTATGCCTACCGTTATCTGTTTCCCGGCATCACGGCGGTGATCGTCTTCGTGCTGCTGCCGATGGTGTACACGGTGTCGATCGGCTTTACCAATTTCAGTTCGCGCAACCTGCTCACCTACGAGCGGGCCACGCAATACCTGCTGGATGAAACGCAGCGCGTGGAAAGCGCCGGCTATGCGATGACCGTGCATGCCGACAACAAGGAATACCGCCTGCGCCTGGAAAGCCCGGACACGGGCGAAGTGCTGCTGACGCAGCCGCTGGCCCTCAAGCGCGCCGTGCCCCTGACCGTGGAGGTGGCGCCCATCGATCCCGTGCAGGCGCCCGTGCTGGCCCCGCCGCTGCCCATCAAGGACATCATCGGCCTGCAAAAGGATTTGAAGCTGCTCACCCTGGTCATGCCGAACAGGATCGAGCTGCGCATGGTGGGCTTGCGCGAATTCGGCCCCGTCGCGCATGTCTACAAGCAGTTGCCGGACAAAACCCTGAAGAAGATCGCCACGGGCGAACTCGTGACACCGAATTTCAAGACGGGTTTTTATGAAATGCCGGACGGCACGAAACTGGAGCCGGGCTTCAAGGTCAACGTGGGTTTCGCCAACTTCGTGAAGATTTTCTCCGATGAAGCGTTCCGCGGCCCGTTCCTGCGCATTTTCGTCTGGACCATCGTTTTCGCCCTGATCAGCGTGGCCACCACGACGGGCCTGGGCATGGTGCTGGCCGTGCTGCTGAACTGGGATGCGCTGCGCTTCCGCGGCCTGTACCGCACCCTGCTGTTCCTGCCGTACGCCGTGCCGGGTTTTATCTCCATCCTGGTCTTCAAGGGCTTGTTCAACAATAACTTTGGCGAAATCAACCTCGTGCTCGACGCCCTGTTCGGCATCAAGCCTGCCTGGTTCTCGGACACCACCCTGGCCAAGGCCATGATTTTGATCGTCAACACCTGGCTGGGCTATCCCTACATGATGGTGGTGTGCATGGGCTTGATCAAGGCGATTCCGTCCGACCTGTACGAAGCGTCGGCCCTGGCCGGTGCGGGACCGCTGACGAATTTCTTCAAGATCACCCTGCCCCTGATCATCAAGCCGCTCACGCCGCTGATGGTGGCCAGCCTGGGCTTTAATTTCAATAATTTCGTGCTGATCAGCTTGCTGACGGGCGGGCGTCCCGATTTCCTCGACACGACCTTACCGGCCGGCACGACGGACTTGCTCGTGTCCTACACCTACCGCATCGCGTTCGAGGATTCCGGCCAGAACTTTGGCCTGGCTGCCGCCATCTCGACCCTGATCTTCTTCCTCGTGGCCGCGATTTCGCTGGTCAACATGCGCCTGACGCGCATGAACAAAGCATAAAGGACCGACCATGGCTATCGTTGTCGACCGTTCCAACCGCTGGCGCATCCTGGCGGCCCACGTCGCCGTGATCGCGCTGATCGCGCTGGTGATGTTTCCCTTCCTGATGATCTTGTCGATCTCTTTACGGCCCGGCAACTTCGCCTCGGGCAGCCTGATTCCGCCCGAGATCAGCTTCGAACACTGGCGTCTGGCGCTGGGCATGTCCTACCAGGCGCCCAACGGCACCCTCGTCGAGCCGGACTTCCCCGTGCTGCTGTGGCTGTGGAATTCCATCAAGGTGGCCAGCATGAGCGCCACCGTCACCGTGCTGCTGTCGACCACCTGCGCGTATGCGTTCGCGCGCATGCAGTTCCGCTTCAAGTCGCAGACCCTGTCCGCGCTGATGCTGCTGCAGATGTTTCCCGCCGTGCTGGCCCTGGTGGCCATCTACGCCATCTTCGATGTGCTGGGCAGCTACGTGCCGTGGCTGGGCATCGACCACCACGGCAGCCTGGTGCTGGCCTACACGGGCGGTATCGCCCTGCATATCTGGACCATCAAGGGCTACTATCAGACCATTCCCGTCGAAATCGAGGAAGCGGCCAAGGTCGATGGCGCCACGCAGTGGCAGGCGTTCGTCTACGTGCTGCTGCCGATGACGGTGCCCATCCTGATGGTGGTGTTCCTGCTGTCGTTCATCGGCGCCATCATCGAATACCCGATCGCTTCCGTGCTGCTGCATGAGCAGAACAACCTGACCCTGGCCGTCGGCTCGAAACTGTTCCTGTACGAGCAAAAATACCTGTGGGGCGACTTCGCCGCGGCAGCCATTTTGTCCGGCCTGCCCATCACGGCCGTGTTCCTGCTGGCGCAGAAGTGGATGATCTCCGGCCTGACGGCCGGCGGCGTGAAAGGCTGACCATGCGCAGCGCCCTGACTGCGCTGGCCGCCCTGTTACTCAGCGCTTCGGCGCAGGCAGGGAGCTTCGCAGAGAACCCCATCGTCTATTTTGCCGTGACGGACCGTTTCGCCAACGGCAATCCCGGCAACGATCACAGTTACGGCCGCGCCGCCGACCCGCAAGGCGGCGATGTCGGCAGCTTCCACGGCGGCGACATCGCCGGCATCACGCAGCAGCTCAAGGCCGGCTATTTCCGCGACCTGGGCGTCAACGCCCTGTGGATTACGGCGCCGTACGAACAGATCCACGGCTGGGTGGTGGGCGGCAAGCAGCAATTCCAGCACTACGCCTACCACGGCTACTGGGCGCTCGACTACACCACCATGGATGCCAACATGGGCACGCGCGAAGAGCTGGGCGAGATGATCGATATCGCCCACGCGCAAGGCATCCGCGTGCTGTTCGACGTGGTGCTGAACCACCCGGGCTACGCGGACCTGCGCACCCTGGCGCAGTACAAGGTGCCCGTGCTGTGGCCAGGCCACGAAACAGCCACCTTGCGCGACTATCATAGCTACATCGACTACAACAACTTCGAATTCAAGCAATGGTGGGGCCCGGACTGGGTGCGCGCGGGCTTGCCCGGCTACCTCGACGGCGGCAAGGACGATTTCACCATGCAGCTGGCCTATCTGCCCGACTTCCGCACCGAGAGCGGCAAGGCCGTGGGCTTGCCGCCCATCCTGCAGCGGAAAAGCGACACGCGGGCCGTGGCCCTGCCCGGCACCAGCGTGCGCGGCTACCTGGTGCACTGGCTGGCCGACTGGGTGCGCGAATTCGGTGTCGACGGTTTTCGCGCCGACACCGTCAAGCACGTGGAGCCGGCCAGCTGGCTGGCCCTGCGCGCGGCCGCCACCGACGCCCTCAAGGATTGGAAAACCCGCCACCCGCAGCAGAAAATCGACGACTCTGCGTTCTGGATGACGGGCGAAGCGTGGGGCCATGGCCCTGAGCGCAGCAGCTGGCACGACGCGGGCTTCGACTCGATGATCAATTTCGACTTTCAAAGCCGCGCCGGCGCGGACTGGAAAAGCATCGATGGCGTGTACCGCCAGTACGCGACTTTGCTGGGCAAGCGCATGGGCAATGAACCCCGCCACGACATCCTCTCGTACATCTCGTCGCACGACACGAGCCTGTTCCCGCGCGGGCAATTGCGGCATGGCTTGTCCGCCCTGCTGCTGGCGCCGGGCGGCGTGCAGCTGTTCTACGGCGATGAAAGCGCGCGCCAGCCTGGCACGGCGCCCGTCGGCGACGAGCAGCAGGCCACCCGTTCCGACATGAACTGGAACTCGATCGATGGGGCCACCCTCGCGCATGCGCGCAAGCTGGGCCAGTTCCGCTTGCGCCACCCCGCCCTGGCGCGCGGCGAACACCGCTTCATCGACGACAAGCCGTACGCGTTCGCCCGCGTGATGGAGGGCGACGCCGTCATCGCGGTGCCCGAAGCGCAAGGCGCGCTCGAGCTGAAAATGCACGGCGTGTTCGCCGATGGCACCCGGCTGCGCGACGGCTACACGAACCAAACTTACATCGTCAAAGACGGCGCCGTCGCGGTGAACGCGGCCGGCACCGTCCTGTTAGAAAAGGCAGCACCATGAGCAGCTATGACATTTTAGTGGTCGGCGGCGCCGGCATCGACACCATCGTGCGCGTCCCCGGCCTGCAATTGCCCGTGGCCGATTCGCTGCACGTTCCGCCCATCCACGACTACGTGGCGCACACGGGCAACGGCGTGGCGCTGGGCTGCCATGCGCTGGGCCTGCGCTGCAAGTTCATCGATTTCATCGGCGACGACGCGCAGGGCGCGGCCATCCTGCAGCGCTACAAGGATGCCAAACTCGATTTTTCCCATCTCGTCGAACCGTCGGGCACGCGGCGCAGCGTCAACCTGGTCGACCCGCAAGGGCGCCGGCTGTCGCTGTACGACGGCCGCCACCCGGAAGACGTGCGCATGCCCGCCGCTTTTTATCTTCCCTACCTGGGACCGGCCCGCCATGCGCACTTTTCCATCATGGGCTGGGTGGCCGAGCTGTTTGACGACGCGCGCGTATGCGGCACCAGCGTATCGACCGATTTGCACGACTGGGATGGCGTCAACCCGCACCACAAGGTCTTTGCCCTGCGCGCCGACCTGGTCTTCCTCAGCACGGCCGCGCTGGGCGAGCGCACGCAGTCCGTCATGCGGGCCATCGTGGCTGAAGGGCGCGCGCAGGCCGTGATCGCCATGGCGGGCGCGGATGGCGCATACGTGCTGGAACGGGGCAGCGCATCCGTGCGCCACACTCCGGCGGCAGGCTTGAACTTGCCCGTGGTGGACACGAATGGCGCGGGCGACTCGTTCGTCGCCGCCTTCCTGCAGGCCTGGCTGGCTGGCGCGGGCATCGACGCGGCCATGCGCCGCGGCGCCATCGGCGGCGCGTTTGCCTGCGCCCAGCATGGCACGCATGAACGCTTCATCGGCCGGGAGGAGCTGGATGACTTATATCAAGACAGCACTAGCTTATGACTTAAAATTCTATCAAGCGTGATAACTTGGTAAGGGCTGCATGGCACAATGGCTGCGGATTTCACCACCGCATACCATCGATACCGGAGACCACATGAGAATCGAAACCCTGGCCGTGCACGCCGGCTACACCCCCGACCCGACCACCAAGGCCGCCGCCGTCCCCATCTACCAGACGGTGGCCTACGCCTTCGACAATGCCCAGCATGGCGCCGACCTGTTCGACCTCAAGGTGGCCGGCAATATCTACACGCGCATCATGAATCCCACGCAGGACGTGCTGGAAAAGCGGGTCGCGGCGCTGGAAGGCGGCGTGGCCGCGCTGGCCGTCGCGTCGGGCATGGCGGCGATCACCTACGCGATCCAGACCATCGCCGAAGCGGGCGACAATTTCATCTCCGCCAGCCAGCTGTATGGCGGCACCTACAACCTGTTTGCCCACACCCTGTCGCAGATCGGCATCGAAGTGCGCTTCGCCGATGCGCGCCAGCCGGAGACCTTCGCCGCGCTGATCGACGCGCGCACCAAGGCCATCTTCTGCGAATCGATCGGCAACCCGCTGGGCAATGTCACGGACGTGGCGAAGCTGGCCGAGATCGCGCATGCGCACGGCATCCCGCTGATCGTCGATAACACGGTACCGAGCCCCTATCTGTTCCGCCCCATCGAGCACGGCGCCGACATCGTCGTCCATTCGCTGACCAAATACCTGGGCGGCCACGGCACCACCGTGGGCGGCGCCATCGTCGACAGCGGCAAGTTCCCGTGGTTTGATCACAAGGAGCGCTTCAAGCGCCTGAACGAACCGGACGTGTCGTATCACGGCGTCGTCTACACGGAAGCGTTCGGCCCCGCCGCCTTCATCGGCCGCGCGCGCGTCGTCCCGCTGCGCAACATGGGCGCGGCCATCTCGCCCTTGAGCGCCTTCCAGCTGATCCAGGGCATCGAGACCCTGGCCCTGCGCATGGACCGCATCTGCGACAACACGCTGGCCCTGGCCAAACACCTGAAAAACCACCCGAAAGTCGCGTGGGTCAATTACGCGGGCCTGGAAGACCATCCGGACCACGCGCTGGTGAAAAAATACATGCGCGGCCGCGCCTCGGGCATCTTGTCCTTCGGCCTGAAGCTGGCCAGCGGCGAAGATCCCCGCGCGGCCGGCGCCCGCGTGCTCGACGCCCTGCAGCTGTTTACGCGCCTGGTCAACATCGGCGACGCCAAGTCGCTGGCCACGCACCCGGCATCGACCACGCACCGCCAGCTCAATGCCGAGGAGCTGGCCAAGGCGGGCGTGTCCGAAGACATGCTGCGCCTGTCCGTGGGCATCGAGCATATCGACGACTTGCGCGAAGACCTGGAGCAGGCCTTGAACGCGGCATAAGCTTCTTTTCCACGCCGCCCGGAGGGGACTTCATGGCATAATCGGCAACATGAACTCCCCGCTCCCATCGCCGGAACAGACTGCGTCCGGCCAGTTCCGCGCCGAATACGCGCGGCGCATGAATGCCGTGCTCGATCATATCGACCGCCACCTGGACACGCCGCTGGACCTGGCCCAGCTGGCCGACGTCGCGCATTTCTCGCGCTTCCACTTTCACCGCGTATTCGCCGCCTGGATGGGCGAAACGCTGGGCGACTATGCGCGCCGTCGGCGCCTGGAAACGGCCGCCTTGCGGCTGGCCTGCCGCCCCGGCGAAACGATACTGGACATCGCGCTGGCGACGGGCTTCGGCTCCGGCGAAGCGTTTGCGCGCGCCTTCAAGCTGAAATTCGGCTGCACGCCGACGGCCTGGCGCGCCGGCGTGGCCGCGAAAAACGCTGCCATGCTCGCGGCCATGCGCCTGCGCCTGCGCCGGCAGGATAGCAATCCGGATCAGGCCATGCGCAATCCCGGTCAGGAAAACGGGCCGAACTTCCAGCACCATGACGACTCCAATCCACTTCATAGAGAGAGTCCCATGCAAGTCACCATCCTCGACCTGCCACCGGCCAGCGTGGCATGCCAGCGCCATATCGGCCCTTACGGTCCCGCCATCGGCGCCTTCTGGCGCGACACCGTCGCGCCGTGGATGCAGTCGCACGGCCTGGCCGATGCAGTCTGCTACGGCATCGGCCATGACGATCCCAGCATCACGCCGCCGGACAAATGCCGCTACGACGCCTGCGTCGCCGTGCCCGATACTTTCCAGTCGGGTGGCCGCGCCAGCATCACCACCCTGCCGGGCGGGCGCTATGCGGTGGCGCAGTTCAAGGGACAGGCCAGCGCCATCGCCGACGCGTGGACGCGCATGACGCGCGAATGGCTGCCGGCCAGCGGCCTGCAGTGGGATGAGCGTCCCTGCTTCGAGCGTTTTTCCGCGGCCACGGCAATGGACCCGGCCACCGGCGAATTCTCTTGCGAGATCTGCATCCCCGTGCGCCCCCTGTAGCTTCCTCGCGCACGTATCAGCCCGCGATGCCATAGCGCGATGCGGGCTTGCCGCGCATCGCGCCTGCGAACAGGGCCAGGCGGGCCGCGTCAAAACGCTCCCACAGTTCCTTGTCCTCCACGGAGGGCAAGGTCACCAGTTCGCCCTGGTCCAGGCCGGCCAGCGCCGCATCGACGCAGTCTTCGGCGCGCATGATGGCGGCCTGGTCCAGCTGCGCCAGCGGCACGCCGCTCAATTCCCAGATTTCCGTCGCCGTCGATGCGGGCAGCACCAGCTGCACCACGATGCCCGTGCCGGCCAGCTCCTGCTGCAAGCCGCGCGTGAAATTCATCACATAGCCCTTGGTGGCGCTGTAGATCGTGCTGACGGGCAGGATGTGGAAGGACAGCACGGAACCGATATTGATGATGGTGCCGCTGTTGCGCTGCTTGAACCGCGGCAGCACGGCGTAGCTGAGCTCGGCCACGGCCGTCACGTTGACCTTGTCCATGGCGGCGACGCCCGCTTTCGGCGTATCGGCGACGGGTGCCAGGGTCGAAGCGCCCGCATTATTCACCAGCATGGTAATGGCCGGATTGCCGGCCAGTTCATCGGCCACGCGCTGCAGGTCGGCCGCTGCGGACAGGTCCGCCGCCATGGCGCGCACGGACACGCCATACTTTTCCGCCAGCGACTTGGCCAGCACGCCCAGGCGTTCGACCCGGCGCGCCACCAGGATCAGATCGAAGCCGCGGCTGGCCAGGCGGTCCGCATACACGGCGCCCAGGCCCGACGATGCGCCAGTGACGAGGGCCGTGCCTGGTGTATTGACTGTACTCATGATGATTCCTTTGCAATTGGTAAATTCGAATGAATGGTTTTCAGCACGACGGATCAAGCATGATGGCCATCATGCTTTGACGCGGCATTAAACATGACGATCATCATGTTTAATGCCGCGTCAAAGCATGACGCACGTAATGTATGATGTCAACAGAAATTATTTAATGAGCGGGAGAACACCATGCGATACCCAGCGGCCGAAACGGCAGAAAAACACCAGCGCATCCTGCAGGAAGCGGCACGGCTGTTCCGTGAACAGGGTTTTGACGGCGTCAGCGTAGGACAGATCATGAAGGCGACGGGACTCACGCATGGCCCCTTCTACAACCACTTCGCCTCGAAGGAAGCGCTGATGGCGGAAAGCACCCTGCACGGCTCGGAACATTCGCGCGCGGCGCTCGATGCGGCAACCATCAGCCCGGAAGCCATGCGCCAGTATGTGCGCGATTATGTGAGCGCGGCCCACCGCGATGCGCCGGGCAACGGCTGCCTGCTGGCGGCGCTGGCCGGCGACGCGCGCAAGCAGCCGGCAGTGCTGCCCGCCTTCACCTTCCACCTGAAATCCATCATCGGCAAGCTGGCCACGCATTTTCCATGGCAGAAAAAACGCAAGCCACGGCAGCAAGCCATCGTCATGCTGTCGGCCATGGTGGGCGCCGTGGCGCTGGCGCGCACCGTCGATGATGCCGCGTTTTCGGACGAGATACTGGCGGCGGTCAGCACCGCGTTTACAGAGTAGGTCCGATGGGCGGCGCAAGCCGCGTCATCCGAACCACGCTGATCACGCCACCGCCAGCACCTGCGCCACCTGCCTGATCCTCTCGTCAACCGAACCTGACACATTGACAAAGGCGATCCCCCGCCGCGCCAGCTCGGCCTGGTACCACGCATGCTGGCGCAGCCTGAAGCTGTCGTCGCGGCGCGTGCCATCCTGAATAAAAGGAAAATCGGGCGCGCACAGCACGACCAGGTCATACGCATGGCCAGCCAGGTCCAGCAGTTCCGCCTCCGCCTTGCCGAACATCTCGACGCAGTAAAAATACGTGGTCAGGGGCGAGGTATCGCAAAACAGCCAGCGCTGCGCCTGCATGGCGGCCTGCGCTTCGCGGCGCAGCTGTTCCCTGCCGATCTTCAGCAGATCGTCGTAGGCCAGGATGCCATCCTGGCTTTCCCACAGCTCGCGGCCATACTCGGCCACCCAGGCGCAGCCGAAATGGGCCGCCAGCGCGGCCGCCAGAGTCGTCTTGCCGCTCGACTCGCCACCGAGCACGCACACGCGCGTGACGAGACTGGCGCGCACCAGGGGCGACAGGAAGGCGGCGTGGGCCTGCGGGTCTTGCCGCACCAGGGTGCCGGACACGGGCACCAGCGTTCTCGCCTGGTCCACGCTGACATGCGCCACCGGCCCGCGTGCATAGTGCCGCTCCAGCACGCGCGCAAAGCCGGGGCCATAGTCTTCGCTGCTGAACACGGCGTCGACGGGCAAGTCCAGCACCGTCCAGCACAGCCAGCCCATGAAGTGGCGATGGTGGTCGCCATCGTCATCGTTGTGCGGCAAGGTGCGCGCAGGCACGCCGCGCGCCGCGCACAGGGCGGCCAGGCGGGCATCGTCGAGCACTACGATGTGCGCCTGCGGAAATTGCGCGCGCAGCCACCCTTCCCTGCGCGCCGGGTCCAGCCCGGGAAATTCAGGTTTCGTATAGCTGACCAGCAGCAGTTCCTCGCTGGCTTCCCGCGCGCGATCGATCAACAGTTCGTGGCCCATGTGCAGCGGGCAGAATTTGCCGACCACGAGGCCGCGTTTGTATTTTGATGCCAATCCTGTCATGCCGCCGCTTCCCGCAAATCCGAGGTGTATTGAATGATCTTGTCTTCCGCCAGCAAGGTCTCGACCGTGATGGCGCCGAAAAACGGCGCGAGCAAGGCGCGCGCCCGGTCAGCCTGCGGCATGGCGTTCGGCACCAGGCGCAGCACGACGCTGCCATCGCCATGCTGGTGCACGCCGAACACGGCGATGGCCAGCGGCTTTAGTGCATGCGTGATGTCGATATTATTGATCCACTCGCCGCTGGCCGTCCGGTAGCGCAAGGGACTGCGGCCCGCCAGCCCCACCAGCACGGGACCATGCGGGCCATGCGCCAGCGACGCATAGTCGCCCGTGCGGTAGCGCAGCAGGGGCAGGCAGAAATTGAAACCGCCCGTCACGGTGATTTCGCCGCGCGCGCCGTCCGGCACGGGCTGGCCGCCGGCGTCGAGGATTTCCACGTACAGCCGGTGCTGCAGCAGCACGTGGCCGCCCGCCTGCTCGTCGTAGACGGCCACGGGGCCCACTTCATTGAGCGAATAGATGTCGAGCACGGGACAGCCGAACCTCGCCTCGAGACGCGCGCGCATGCCCGGCAACAGCATCATCGAGACGGACAGCAGCGCGGCCGGCTTGTGCGTCATCGGCAAGGTCAGCAGTTCGGCAAACGAGATGGGGTCGCCCGCGATCAGCTCGGGCGCCATGGCGTCGAGGTAGCGCGCGCGGTCGTCCGGGTCGCGCCAGTCGTCCACGTGCAGGTTGATCTTCGCCAGGCCCGACTCGTGCATCGTCGGCGTGACGGAGACATAGGTGAAGCAGCGGCGCTGGTGCCCCAGCAGCATCACGCCCACCTGGCCCGCGCCATGGCGCAGGGTCACGCCGAAGCGGCGCAGCGCGCGCTTGTGGTAGGCCAGGTAGCGCCCCGCCACCAACGGGTGCGAGGCGATCAGCAGCGGGTGGCCCGTGGTGCCCGTCGTCTGGAAATTGATCATGCGCGCCAGGTCCGCATCGTCGGGCACGAAGGCGGCGATATCGTGCGCCAGCTCGGCGCGGCTGATGGGCGCCACGTCGGCAAGGCGCGCGGGCGGCGAACCGCAGGCGCGGTAATACGGCACCGTGGCGTAGGCCGTCTTGAGAAAACCGGACAGCCAGGCCGGCGGCGCCGCGGCGCTCCAGTCTATCGCCGCGTCCATGACTTCCTGCTCGTAGGCGCGCAAGGCCGCCACTTCCGCCGCCTGCAGCTTGTTGCCGCTGCGGTTGCGGTAGCGGGGCGCGGCCGGGTGGCTGCGCAGTTTTTCCAGCATGCGCGCGCCCGCCTGCGTCAGGGTGGGACAGTAATCGCGGTCCGATTCCCAGGCGCCGCCCGGCAGATTGGCATCCACGCTCATTCGCGCGACCACTTGTCGGCCGATTCCTCGGCCGCCTTCTTCGCCAGCGCCTCGCGGATTTCCCGCGCGCGCTGTTCGGCCAGCCGGCTCGCTTCGAGCAGGCGGCGGCGCTCCGTGCCGCTGATGGCGGACAGGCGGTCCGTGGCCTGCGCCACGCTCTCATCGCGCGGTCTGAAACCCAGGCGCGCCAGCACGATGCGCGCCAGCTCCTCGCGCCGCTCGGGATCTTGCGTGAACTGGTGCGCGGGCGTGGCGGCGGCCAGTTCGCGCACCGCCTCGCCCAGCACCTGCAGCAGGTCCTGCTGCGGCAGCTGCTGGCCGATGAACCACGCGTCGGCCAGCAGCCAGCACGCGATCATGGCCAGGGCCAGCCGGTTGCGGTCCGCCTTCACCTGCGCGCCGAGAAAGCCCTGCAGGGACGCGGCCGGAGCGCGGGCGCCATGCAGCAGCAGGATGTCGTTGACCAGCGCGGCAACCGCCACCGCCTGCGCGTTGGCGACGCCGGAGATGTGCGGCTCGGCGAGGAATTCGGCGGGCGTGTCGGCCAGCCGGTGGGTCAGGGTTTCGAGGTGGGGACCGATTTGCATCATGATGTCGTTACCTCAACCCCGGCATTTTACTGCGCATATTCATCTTGTTTAGCTCTTCACATAATGCCTGCGGCTGAACGCCCGCGCAAAGTCCAGCAAATCCTCGTAGCGCTCGACGGCATGGATATCCCAGCCCTGTTCCCGGCGCGCGCGTTTCAGGTCGTCGTAGGTCTGCTGCAGCCACCTGTGGCTGGCCGCGCCTTCCCAGCCGCGCTCGAGGTTCAGGGCCATGGTGCCGCCCGCGCCGCCCTGGGCCAGCGCTTTCGCCGCAATATCCCAGCCGCTGTTGCCCAGCTCATCGTCGTCGAACATGGTGGTGATGCCATCGTCGGAAATCATCAGGATGTGCGCAGGCCGTTCGCGCTTGCCCGCATAGGTCTTGCGCAGGCAGTGGATGGGGAAACAGGTGCCGCCGCCAAAAAATCCCGTCAGCACGCCCAGAATCATGTCTTCATCGCGCACGAAACCGGGCGTCTGCATCACTTCGTTCTTGCCGCTCCACAGTGTCACCTGCACTTTCGCGCCCGCGCGCAGGGCGGACAGCGCGATGACGGCGCCCGCCAGGGTCAGGAACGAGGTATGCGCCTGCGGGTTCGGCATGGAGCTGGAACTGTCCACGTACATGTCCAGGTCGACGGGCATGGCGTCGACGGCGCGCGCCGGTTCGCGGCCATACACGCGGCGCACGGTGGTCACGCCCGGCACGGGGCGCGGCGACTGCATCACGGATTGCAGCCAGTCGATGTCTTCCAGGGGATCGCCGGTTTCCCATGGTTCCAGCCCTTCCATCTGCGGTTCCTGCGACTCGGGCACGGGGCGCCTGGGAAACGCCACCAGGTGCGGCAAGGCCCGCTCGCGGTAATAGCGGATGGCGATTTCATGGTCGCTCAAATCCACGCCCGAGGCCTTCAGGATGTCGCCCAGTTCGAACGGTTCGCGCAGCTGGCCGCCCGCCGCCCTGGCCGGCGCATCGCCCTGCGGCGCCTCGTCATCGAGGCCCGAGATGCGCTTGTCGTGCACGGGATGGATGGCGCCGTCCTCCTCGTCATCCTCGATCTGCTGCGCGCCATACGTCTGGCAGCCGCGCGCCGCATCGCGCGTGTCGAGCAGGTAGCGGCCAGGGCTCAAGGCGTCCGTATCCTCGACCAGGTAAGGCAGCAGCAAGGTGGCGAAGCGCCCCGCCGCCAGCATCCAGTCGTTTGCATACACGCGTATCAGGCGCGCGCCCAGCCAGGCATCCGTGTCCAGGCGCTCGTCCAGCTTGTCGCCAGCCAGCTCGCCCTTTTCCAGCTGCCACAGGTTTTCATAGATGCGCATGTACAAGGTCCACACGCCGCCGCTGGCCCTGGCCTTGCCATCCGCCGCCGGCTCCCTGCCCTGCTGCAGCTTGCGGTAGATGTCGGCCATGCGCAGGTTCGCCTGGCGCTGCAGGCGGTCGTTGATGAACAGGTCCGTGTACAGGTTGGCCACCATGGGCGCGTGCTGCTCCAGCGTGGGCAAGGCGCGGCGCATGCGCGCCAGCAGGCGGAACTGGTCGCCGGCGCTGCCCGGCGCGAGGATGTGGTGGCCGATTTCATGCGCAAGCACTTCCAGCGCATAGTCCTCCAGTCCCAGTTCCGCCACCAGCGCCAGGTCCACCACCACGCTCTGGTCCAGCAAGCGGATCATGGCGAAACTGCCGGACAGGCCCTGCTGGCTGGCCTGGACGCGGCTGGCGCACAGGCTGGGATCGCGCAGGCGCGTAAACTTGCTCCACACGGCAAGGGCTGCGGGCCAGGCGGCGCGCCAGGCGTCGATCAGCGCGGTATCGGCATCGTTCTTCATGCGAGCGGCAGCAGGCGGATCGCGTGCGTCCAGGGCGAGGTGATGGCCAAGGTATGCGCATTGGCGGCCAGGGCGATGTCGCCGGCAGGCAGGTCGAGCGCGATGCTGCGCGCGCCGATATGCACGCTGGCGCCGTCCACGCGCACGGACGCCGGCCTGCCGGTTTGCGCCTGCGCGTATTCTTCCGCCGTGGCGCCATGCAGCACGGCGCCATAGGCGTCGGCCACCAGCAGAAAATGGCGCTCCGCGCTGCGTACGACAAAGCCATCCGGCGTGGCGCGCACCTGCGGCGGCGTGCCGAAGTCGCCACCGAGGCCGCTGAAGCTGCCGAACTCCCTGCCATCGGCATTGCCGCGCCACGGATAGTCCAGCAACTGCGCGTGGACTTGCGGCCAGTGCGCACCCGGTTCGCCAAAGGCGGCCAGCGCCAGCGCATGCGGCAAGGTGTCGGCGGCGGCCAGCGCGCCCTGGCGGAAATGCGCGACGCCTGCGCGCCAGGCCAGCACCTGGCCCACGGCGCGCAATTGCGCCAAAGTCGTGACCTGCGGCGCCAACGCGGCCAGCTCGCGCTGCCATTGCGCGGGGCGCGCGCCCGCCACGCCGCCCACGTGAATGGCCGCGTTGCTCAGCATGCCCAGCACCTCGATGGGGGCCGTCGCCAGCAGCGGCGCCAACGCCGGCGCCAGTTCGCGCCAGACGGTATTGAGGAAGGGATTCTTCGCGGCCGGCCCCGCCAGGCCGTGGCCCACCAGCTCCAGGGCCATGTCGTAGGCGGCCAGGGTCACGCTGCCCGCGCGCTCGGGCGCCGCAGCGGCTACGGCCGCCACCAGCGGATCGACGCCATCGTGCAGAAAAACGCCGAAGGCAGCCATGTCGAGCGAGGGAAAACGCCGGCGCGCTTCCGCCGCGCGGCCGTTGAACTGGGCGCGGCCGCCGGCAAGGATGGCCGCAAAGGCAGGAGAAATCATCGCCATCCCTCAATCGCTATGCGAAAAATGCAGCAGATAGCGTTCGCTCCCCGATTCGAACGCGATCTCGTTCCAGTGGATCGCATACCAGACGCCAGGCGGCAAGGTCATCGTCACCGCGTGCGCAGCGAATCCGGCCAGCGACATGTCCAGCGCGTCGAGGAAGGCGTTGACGAGGCAGGCGCGGAAACGGTCCGGCGGCGCCGTCCGCATGTGCTCCGACGAGAAGAACCAGCGCCGGCACACCTGCTCCAGGTGCGCGCGCCCGCACGGCGCCACCGTGATCTGCCACAGGGGCGCCGGCAGCGCGCACGCCGGGGAGCCCGCATGCAGCGCGTCATCTTCCACGCGCAAGCCCAGCGCCGTGAGCAGGTCGGGCGCATCGGGCAGCCGTTGCAGTTCGTAGGTCGCGCACAGGTCGCTGGCCTCGCTGTTCAACATGGCCAGCGCGTCGAGAAAGCCGCGGCAATGGTCGATGTTCAGTGCGGAATTCATTGCGAACGCAGCCAGCTGCGGTAATTCGTATAGCGCTGGTGCAGATATTTGAGCTTCAGCAAATCGTCGTACAGGGGGCCGTACAGTTTGCGTCCCTTCGTGCGCTCGCCGATCAGCTTTTCGATGCGGTTCAGGCGCGCCAGGGTCTCGCGTTCGCTGACGCCGTCGAGGCCCAGGTCGAATTCGGCCGACAGCACGCCGACAGGATCGTCGCGGTCCAGGTCCAGGCGGTTGAATTCATCGTTCGACAGGTCGAACAGGCGGCGCAGCCAGCCCAGCCTGTCGCTGCGGTAGGCGGCGTTTTCCGGCAGCGCGAAAAATGGCGCATCCGGGTCCGGCTGCAGCTTGTTATGCAGGACGAACGGCAGCACCTGGCGCAAGTCTTCCAGCTCCACCTCGCCATTGCCGCGGAAGTAGCTCATGGCCTTGGCGTAGATCAGCAGCGCCATCAGGGTGCGCACGGAAATGCCGTTCAAGGTCTGGCAGCCCAGGTCCTTCAGGCGGTCGCGCCCATTGTCGGCCGCCTGCGCGGCGCCACGGTCGGCGCCCGACAGGCGGGCCGTATCCTTGGTCATGTATTCGAACTGGCCGCCCGCCGTCTCGAACAGCTCGAACTGGCTGGCGAAAAACTCCAGGCGGCGCCGCACGGCCTCGGGCACCGCCACCTGGCGGATATCGTTGCCAATCTGATCCACTTCTGCTTCCGTGAAGATGATATCGGGCGGCACCAGCTCTTCGGGCCGCACGTTTTCTTCCACGCGCAGCAGCAGTTCATTCAGGAAGCGGGGGTTGAAGGCCAGCGCCTGCACCGTCACGTCGACCCGGTCGCGCAGCGCCTCGATCACCTGGTAGGTGCCGCCGCCCTGGTCGTCGTTGGCCGTCAGATACCAGGCCGCTTCCGGGCATTCGTAAATGTGGTTCAGCACTTCCGCGTAATTGTCGCCCATCACGGTGAGCAGCGCGCTTTGCGTGCGCGTGGGGATGCGGTTGTATTCATCGACGATTTTCACGCGCATGCCCAGCCAGGCGCGCCAGGCGATGCGGATATCGTCCATGCTTTGCGCGTTCACCAGGTCGGCCGGCAGCGGATTGCCCAGCAAGTCGGCCACCGTCATCTGCGGATGGCCATGCTGCATGGCGCGCTTGACTTCCTTGACGGTGGAACCGGCCAGCACGCCCATCAGCAAGGCGCTGGCCGTCTTGCCCCGCCCCGGCCCGCCCACGAACAGGCATTTGCGCCGCGTGGCGAACGTCAGCAGGGGCAGCAAAATAAAACTGGAATAGCTTTGCGCCGACGGCAGGTTCAGGGTGCGGCGGCTGTCGCCCACGGCATACGTCTGCGACGGGCCGTCGTTGTACTCGATGTCGTAATGGGGGCTGATGATGGCGTGGTTGACGATCCAGAAATATGCCTGGCGCAGCTTTTCATCGAAAGGCCGGGCTTGCGCCTCGCCTTCCGCTCCCAGCGCGATGGGGCCCTGGTACAGGTCCGCCACGTCGAATTGCCGCGCGGCAGGCGCCGCCTTGGGCTTGGTAGGGGCTTGGGACAGGCGCTGGAACAGATTAAAGGCTGACATGATGGACAGGCAACGTGGCGGAAACGAAATTATTGCATATCGGCCCAGTTAAGCCTTGTTCAAATCGACAACAGTTTCGTCCATCGTGCGCCAGCGCCGCCAGCCCAGCGCCACGCAGGCCAGCAGCAAGGCCAGCAAGCCTGCCACTTCATGGCGGATTTCATACAGCGAGGCGCCCATCTGATTGAGCGCGACAAAGCCCTGGATGCCGGCCGTCGATGGCAGCAGCCAGCGCAGCCATTGCAGCACGACGGGCATGGACGACACGGGCCAGGTCAGGCCCGCGAGGAACAGCACGGGCATCGACGTGGCGATCATCAGCTGCGTGCCCCGCTCGCGCGTGCGGAACAGCATGCCCAGCAGCATGCCGAACGCCGCTTCCGCCAGCGAGAACAGCACCAGCAGCAAGAGCATGCCGCCAAAGTTGCCGCCACGGGGGTAATCCTGGAACCAGAAGACGAAACCGAAGAAATAGCAGCAGTTGAGGAAGGCCACGCAGGCAAACGCCAGCAGCATGCCCGCATAGCCGCCCGCCGTGCGCTTGCCCGGCACGGGGAAGGCCTGGCGCTGGTACCAGGTGCCGAACAGCATGGTCATGCCGATCAGCAAGGTCTGCTGCACGATCAGGGTGGCCACGCCCGGCACGACATAGGCGCCATAGCCTTCCTTGACGTTAAACAAGGGCACGGCGTCGAAGGCGATGGGTGAGCGCTGCTGGCTGGCCTGGACGGCCGAAGGCGTGCCCGCGCCCAAACGCTTGAGCTCGATGCCGGCCGACACCGTGCCCACCACTTCGGCCAGCCCGTTCAAGGCAACCTTGTTCAGCATCAAATACAAGCCATTGCCCGCCACCTGCGCATGGGCGGCGCGGCCGGCCAGCACGTCCGTCTGCAAGCCGTCGGGAATGATCAATACGCCCATGACCTGGTCGCGCCACAATAAATCTTGCGCGACGGGCAAGTCCGGCGTGACGGCGACCACGTGCAGCGATGGATGGGCCATGGCAAAGCGCGTCAGCTGGCGCGACATGGCGCTGCGGTCCTGGTCGACGACGGCCACGGGCACGCGCTGGACGATTTCCGTCGAATACGGCAGCGGATAAAAAAACGAATAGATGATGCCGCCGATAAACAGCAAGGTCAGCGCGCCCTTGTCCGTCAGCATGGCGCGCCAGGTGGCGACAAAGGCGGACCAGATCATGTGCGCCCCCAGGCCGCAGGCGCATGCGCGCGGCGCGCCAGCAGCAGCACGCCCACGGCGCCGCAGCCGATGGCGATGCCGGCCAGTATCAGCATTTCCTGCACGCCATAGCGCCACGGTGCGCCGGCCAGCCAGTATTTCGTTTGCAGCTGCAGATAATGCGTGAGCGGCAAGGCTTCCGCCCAGGCGCGGGCCGGCGCCGGCATGGCCATCAAGGGAAAGGCCTGGCCCGCAAACGCGAAGGCCGGCGCCGTGATGAAGGCGGCGCCCGACAGGGCCAGGCGCAGGGACAGGGTGGCGGCGATCAGCAAGGTAGCCAGGCCGCAATACGCGAGCACCAGCAGCAGCATGCTCAGCAGCAGCGCCGGCAAGCTGCCCGCCACGGCCCAATCCCGCGCCAGGCTGAAGAAGAGCAGATACAGCAGCGCCAGCGCGCAGTAGGCGACGAGGGGAAACAGCAGCTTGGCCCCGACTGCGCGCGGCCAGCTGCCATGGGCCGAGGCCAGCCATTGCGGTACCGTGCCGTCGCGCAACTCGCGTCCGATGGACGTGACGACGGCGACGACGATGAAAATCTGCAGCATGGCCGGCATCAGGGCCAAGGTCAAAAATGCCTCATAGCTGATGTTGTCGTTATACAGGCTGTTCAAGGTGGTGCGGATCGGTTCGAACTGGGCCGCCGCCTGCACGCCCGACATGCCTTTTTTCATGCGCGCCGTCATCTCGATACCGGCCGACAAGGTCGTGCTGACCGTGCGCACGTCGCGCAGCAAGGCGCCCGCATGCGAGGAAAACTGCGCGTTGTACAGCCATTGCACCGTGGCTTGGCGGCCGCCCAGCAGTTTCTGTTCGAAATCGTTGGGGATCAGCAGATAGCCGAAAGCCTGGCGCTCGCGCAATTGGTGGAGGGCTTCGTCGCTGGACGCCACCTTGGCCGCGACCTCGATGCCGGGCGAGGCGTCGAGCCAGCGCGTCAACTGGCGCGACAGGGTGGAATTGTCGTTATCGATGACGACGATGGGCAGGTCGCGCGCGATGCCGGCGGAAAAGACCAGCCACAATATGCCGCACAGCACCACCGGAATCCAGCTGAGCATGCCGAAGTCCCAGAAGTCGCCGCGCAGCCGCCGCCACTCGCGTGCCAGCGCCGAAACCGGCTCTTTATCCGCTTCGCTCATCGGCGATCAGAGCGGCGGGAACACGACCGACATGCCCGGACGCAAGCCCTCGACCTTGATGGCGGGACGCAAGCGGATTTCAAACGTACGCAAGTCCGTGCCGCCCGGACGGGCCGCGCGCCACGTGGCGAAATCGGGCAGCACGGCCACGGAGCTGACCTTGAAACTGAGCTGCTGTTTCAGGGCCGGCACGTTCGCCGTGTGCGTGCTGCCCATGGCAAACGCGGCCATCTCGTCTTCGCGTACCTGCAGCACGGCCCAGGCGTCGTCGAGTTTCACCAGGGTAATCACGGGGAAACCTTGCGGCGCCAGTTCACCGGGCTGTATCTGGATCTTGCTGACCTGGCCCGCCACTGGCGCCGCGATCTTCGTTTCCGCCAGCGCGATCTGCGCTTCCGTCAGCACGGCGCCCACCTGGCGCGCCTGGGCGGCCGCAGCCGTCTTGTCTTCCGGACGGGCACCTTTTTGCGCCATGTCATATTGCGCGCGGGCAGCTTGCGCCAGCTGGTCGGCGGCGCGCCATTGCGCTTCCGCTTCGTCACGTTTCTGGCGCGCAATCACGCCTTGTTCGAACATATTATTGACGCGGGTAAAGGTGGTGCGGGCGATGGTGGCACCCGTCTGCGCCCGCTCCCAGTTGGCTTTCGCAGCCGTGATCTCTTCCGGCCGCGCCCCCGCTTCCGCCTTCTTCGCCACGGCATCGGCCGCCTGCGTGGCGGCCGTCGCCTGCGCGATCTTCGCATCCACTTCCGGACTCGTCAGCTGGAACAGCACCTGGCCCTTCGGCACCGTCTGGCCCAGCTTGACATACAGCTCGCCCACCCTGCCCGGCACTTTCGACGACACATTGACTTCCTGCGCATCCATCTGCCCCTGCAACGGCAGGCGCTGCGGCTGGAACGCCTGGTACAGGCCCCAGCCCACGAAGGCCAGGACAATGACGGCGCCGACTATGGCCAATGGTTTTTTGGATGTGCTCATTATTTGGTGTCCACAGGTAATTGGATGTCGGCCGCTGCCGCCAGGCTGCCCAGGCGCTGCGTCTCGCCCGTCGCTTCCAGCAATTGCGCCAGCCCCATCACATAGTTATAGGCTGCCTGCGCGCGCTGCGTTTCCACCTTGGCCAGGTTCAGGCGCGCGTCGACCACTTCCAGCGACGTCACTTGCCCTTGCTGGAAAGCCACGGTTTGCAGGCGGATATTTTCGCGCGCCAGCTCCACCGACGACGCCGTGGACAGGTACTGGATGCGGGCGTTTTCCAGCGCGCGCCAGTTCTTTTCGATCAGGGTGGGAATATCGCGCTCGGCCTGGCGGGCCACCACTTCCACCCGTTCCTGGTCCAGCTTGGCGGCGGCGATCATCTTGCCCGTATTGATGCGGTGCACGAGCGGCACGGACACGACGAGGCCGATGGCCCAGTTCGAACGCACGAGCTTTTCGTTACCGCGGTTCAAGTTGTAATTACCGATGGCAAACACGGTGGGCGCATATTCCTTGCCGTGCAGCTTCAACGCCTGTTCGGCCTGCACGCGCTTGCTGTCGATCTTCTTCCAGTTCGCGTTTTCGCGCATGCCCGTGCTGATAAACGATTGCAAGGTACCGACCGGCAAGCTGTTGACGAACAGCGGCGTGCTGGGACGCACTTGCGTATTGACGGCGAGCAAACGGTCGAGCGCCACTTGCGCGATTTCCTCATCGCTGCGCGCCTGCGCTTCGTCGCTGCGGGCGCCGTCCAGGGCCACGTCGGCACGCAGGCGTTCCGCGCGCGAAATCAGGCCGCCCTTTTCCAGCCTGGCCGCGTCGCGCTGGTGTTCCGTCACGCCGGCCGTCACTTCGGCCCGCACAGCCACCACCCGCTTGGCCAGCAGCAATTGAAAATAGCGCTGCGCCACCAGGGTGGCCAGCTGCTCTTCCGCTTCCGTGCGCTCGGCCTGCGCGGCCAGGGTCAGGCTGGAAGCGAGTCCCTTGACGGCGTCCAGGCGTCCGCCCGTGTAGATGGGCCACATGCCCAGCAAGCCGAACGAAGTCAGGTCCGTCACCACTTCGCGGTTCAGGGAATTGGGAATGTGTGGCGTAGGCAAGCCGGGAATGGGCGGCAGCACGGATTCGATGCCGCCCACCACGCCGGACAGGCCGCTGGTATCGATGTTCAAGTCCGTCGACAGGCGGCCGCGGAACGCCGTCAAGTCCACGGACGGGCCGTCGATATTCGACAGCGCCTCGGCCTTGAGTGTCTTCGCGCGCACGTCGAGCGCGGCGCCCTGCACGGCGCCCGAGGCCGCAGCCGCTTGCTGCAGCGCTTCGTTGAATGTCAGCGGCGCGCCGGCCGGCTGCTGCGCCAGGGCGGGCATGGCCGCGCCCACGGCGGTCGCCAGTAATACTGAGATGTGTGCTTGCAATCTGCCCATGTAGCGTCCAGTCAATGAATGAGGGGAAAGCACGGGATTGCCATGTTTATACTTTCACAATAGCAATTATATGCAAGGATGTCTATTTCAGCCTGCACTATTGCTTACTGCAGCTGACACATCAAAACGGGCGCCTCTTGCGGGGCGCCCGTTGGCGTCAGTCAATGTGCGTCCGCTTGCCGTTTATTTCTTCGGCTTCTTGGCGCCCTTGCCCGCCTTTTCCTTTTCAAACACGGCAAAGAACTCGGACGCCATGCCACGGATGGCGCGGCCTATGTTCGCGTAGTCGTATTCGTTCAGGTTGGCCAGCGACACGCGGCCCGACGGATGCGTGGTGCCGAAGCCGCGGCCCGGCAACAGGATGACGCCCGTTTCCTCGGCCAGGCGGAACAGCGCCTCGTTCGGTTTCAGCTTTTTCAGCAGCCACTGCGAGAATTCCTCGCCATGCATCTGCGCGGCCAGCGATTCCATGTCCAGCAGGTGGTAGTAACGCACGGAATTGGCGTCGTGCACCATCGGCAAGCCCAGTTCGCGGTACAGCGCTTCCTTGCGGCGCAGCACGATGCGCTTCATCGACTGCTTGTACTTCTGCTCTTCATCCATCAGCGAGAACAGCGAGAACAAGGTCATCTGCGCCTGCACGGGGGTGGACAGGCCGGCCGTGTGGTTCAGCGCCACGGTGCGGCTGTCGGCCACCAGGCGGTCGATGAATTTCAGCTGGCGGGGCTCCGTCGTGATGGAATGGTAGCGCGCGTCCAGCTGCTTCTTGATGGTTTCCGGCAACTTGGCAATCTTCTCGTCCAGTACGTTTTTCTCGTGCGTGGCCACCACGCCCATGCGCCAGCCCGTCGCGCCGAAGTATTTCGAGAACGAATACACGAGGATGGTGTTGTACGGGCACATGGCGAACAGCGAGACGAAATTGTCGGCAAACGTGCCATACACGTCATCGGTGAGGATGATCAGGTCCGGGCGCTTCTTGATGATCCTGGCGATGTATTCCAGGGTCTCGTCGTCGATCTTGACGGATGGCGGATTGCTGGGGTTGACGAGGAAGAAGGCCTTCACTTTCGGATCGAGCAGCTTGTCCAGCTCTTTCTTGGTGAATTGCCAATTGTTCGATTGCGGCGCATCGATGTGCACGGTATTCAGCTTGTAGTCGTTCAGCTGGGGAATCTCGATATACGGCGTGAAGATCGGCATGCCCAGGGCGATGGTGTCGCCTTCCTGGATGATGTGGTTCGATTTCAGGCTGGAAAACAGATACGTCATGGCCGCCGTGCCGCCTTCGACGGCGTACATGTCGAAGTTGCCGACGAAGGGATGGTCGCCCACCATTTCACGGTGAATATACTGGCCCACGATCTTCTCGGACAGGCGCAGCATGCGGTCGGGCACGGGATAGTTGCAGCCGAGGATGGCTTCGCACATTTCATAGATGAAGTCGCCGGCGCTCAGGCCCAGCTGGTCGCGCACATACGACACGGCCGCCTCGATGAAGTGCACGCCGGGCGTATCGGCATGCTTGCGCACGAAGATTTCAAAGCGGGCCTCGATGCCGTCGCGCGTGGGGAAGCCGCCCACGTCTTCCATGTACACATAGGAGCGTTCCGCTTCCGTCATGGCAAACTGGCCAAACTGGAAGAAACCGTGGCGTGGCGTGGTCGCCAGGAAATTCGGGTTGCCGCGGCCCGCGTTCAGCATCAGGCGGTTGCTTTGCTTGGCCGTCTGGATCAGCGCATCCTTCAATTCGAATGGGCTCAACAGCGCGAGTTTTTCTGGGTTACTGAAATCCATTTCTGCTACTCCTTATCAACTGACAATTTGGGGAAAGCCCCGCACAGGCGGCTCGGGTCCTGCAGATACGCCCGACTCAGACGAAGGCCACCACCAGGGGGCCCAGCAAGGTCAGGAAAACGTTGGCCAGCGCATACGTGATGGCAAATGGCACGGTGGGAATCGAGTTTTGCGCCGCGTTCAGCACTTCGCCGAACGCGGGATTGGCGCTGCGCGAGCCGGACAAGGCGCCGGCAAACACGGCAACGTTGTCATAGCGCAAGATGTAGCGGCCGATCAGCATGGTCAGGATCATCGGCAGGATGGTCACGACGACGCCCACGCCAAACAGGGTCAGGCCGTGTTCGCGCACGGTTTCCACCGCTTGCAGGCCCGATGTCAGGCCGACGACGGCGACAAAGCCGGCCAGGCCCAGGTCCTTGAGGATTTGCACGGCGCCGCTGGGCATGTAGCCGAAGGTCTGGCGCTTGGCGCGGAACCAGCCGAAGACCAGGCCCGACAGCAGCACGCCGCCGCCGCTGCCCAGGGTCAGCGGAATCGAGCCGATGCGCGCCACCAGCAAGCCCACGAGCAGGCCGACAACGAGGCCGGCGCCCATGTAGACGAAGTCCGTCTTGGCGCTCGGCACGATCATATAGCCCACTTCGGCCGCCACGCGCTTGACGTCCTGCTCGGCGCCATAGATGGTCACCACGTCGCCCGTCTGCACCACGGTTTCCGATTGCATGGGCAGGATCTTGCCCATGCGGCTCAGCTGCACGACAAAGATGCCGTGACGCACGCCCGGCGCCGTGGCGCTGCGGATTTCACCCACCGTCTTGTTGTGGTAAGCCTTGTTGGTCAACACCATGTCGCGGCGCTGCATGACCAGTTCCATGCCTTCCACGGCATGCAATTCCTTGCCCAGCTGGGAAGACACGCTGAGCATCGCTTCGCGCCGGCCCACCAACAGCACAATGTCGTCGGCCGCCAGCATCAGGTCGGGGCTGACGTCGATGACCTGGCCATTGCGTTTCACGCGCTCGATGGTGATGGCCGTGTTCGGATTGGCGCTTTCGATGTCCGCCACGGAGCGGCCGGCGCCCGGCCCCACCTCGTAGATGCGGCCGATGAGGTCGGGCGCGGCGGGCGTCTGGCCCGGCCCCAGCACCTGCACGCCCGCCTGCAGCGCCGTTTCCGCCTTGATCGCATCTTCGCGGATGGTGCGTTTCATGAGCTTGGGCAAGATGTTGACGCAGACAATGATGGCGCCAAACGAGCCGAACACATACGTCACGGCATAGCCGACGGCCACGTTGCCCTGCAGGCGCGCCACCTCGTCGGCCGCCAGGCCCAGCTTGGTGATGGCGTCGCCGGCCGTGCCGATGATGGCCGACTGCGTCAGGCCGCCCGCCGCCACGCCCGCCGCCAGGCCCTTGTCCAGGCCGAAGATCTTGGCCATGATGACCACCGTCAGCAGCGCCGTCACGGCCAGCACGACGGCCAGGATGATTTCGCGCACGGACTGGCGGCCCAGGGAATTGAAGAACTGCGGTCCGCTTTCATAGCCGACCGCATAGATGAACAGCGCGAACAGCACCGATTTGACGCCGGGATCGATGGCGACGCCCACCTGGCTGACGAGCACCGCCACCAGGAGTGAACCGGCGACCCCGCCCAGCTGAAACGAGCCGAACTTGATCTTGCCGATGTAGTAACCCGCTGCCAGGGAGAGAAACAAGGCAATTTCAGGCGACTTCTTGAATAACTCGTGCAACCATTCCATGCTGACCGCCTTTCATGTTGAAGGAATTCTTGTTACATCCGCCGTGGCGGACGGCTTACGCGTGCACCGAGCCGGCCAGGGCCACGATGAGGGGCCCCAGCAAAGGCAGCACCACGTTCGAGATGGCATACGTAATCGTGTAGCCCAGCAAGGGCGTGGAATTGCCGGCCGCGTTCTGCACGGCCGACAGGGCCGGCGTGCTGCATTGCTGACCAGCAATGGCGCCCAGCAGCACGGGCGCTTCCAGCTTGAGGAAAAAGTGCCCGACCAGCAGCGACAGCGAGGCGGGGATGACGGCAATCAAGATGCCCATCAAGGGGAGCGACAGGCCGTACTGGCGGATCAGGTCGATTGCCTGCGGCCCCGATGCCAGGCCCACGCAGGCGATGAAGGTGGCCAGGCCGATATCTTTCATCATGTCCAGCGCGCTGGGGGGGATGCCCGGCATGCCCGGTTTTCGTGCCTGGTACCAGCCGAACACGAGGCCCGTCAGCAAGGCGCCGCCGCCCGTGCCCAGCGAAAAGGGGATGCCGCCCAGCTTGGCGGTAAAGCCGCCGATATACACGCCCAGCACGATGCCGATGCTGGCGTACACGATATTGCTGCGCTCGCCCGTGGGCACGCGCTTGCCGATGGCGGCCAGCGCCGTGTTCAGCTCGCGCCCTTCCGTCGTGCCGTACAGGCGCAGCACGTCGTCGCGTTGCAGGGAAAGATCGGGCAGCGGCGGCATGCTGTGCTCGCCGCGGATGACGGCCGCCACATGCACGCCGGCCGGCAAGGCCAGCTGGCGCAAGGGCTGGCCCACGAGGGCCGCCTGCTGCAGCACCACTTCCACGGCGGAGACAGCCATGTTCAAGCCCGTCGTGTCGGCAAATTCTTCGCCCAGGATGGCTTCGGCCGCCACCAGCGCGGGACGGTGGCCGATCACCAGCACCTCGTCATTGTTGCGCAGGCGCAGTGCAGGTTCCAGGGCCAGCACCTTGCCATGCCGGCGCACGCGCGTGATGCTGGCGCGGCCCGCGAAGATATGCTGCAAGGCATCGAGGCGGCGTCCCGCGCCCCGGCTGATGCGGTAGGCGCGGCCCACCATTTCCGGCGTCGCCTGCACCCCGTCGCCATCCGTTTGCGCGCCGCCCATCTTTTCCCACAGCTTGTCCGCTTCCTCGCGCAGGTTGACGCGCAGCAGCAGCGGAAAGATCTGGCTGGTGACGATGACGATGGCAATCAGGCCGAAGATATATGTGATGGAATAGGCGGTGACCACGTTGGCCTGCAGCTCGGCGATGCGTGCCGCCGGCAGCGCCAGCTTGGAAATGGCGTCCGTGGCCGTGCCGACGACGGCCGATTCCGTCGCTGCGCCAGCCATCATGCCGGCCGCCGTGCCCTGGTCCAGGCCCAGGAAGCGCGTGGCCAGCAGCACCAGCGCCAGCACCACCACCACTTCGATCAGGCACAGCAGCCCCAGGCGCAAGCCCTTGGCATTCAGGTTGGCAAAGAACTGGGGACCGCCCGCATAGCCGAGGGCAAAGATGAACAGCATGAAGAAGACATTCTTGACGCTGGCGTCCAGGGTGATGCCCGCCTGGCCGATCAGCAGCGCGGCGATCAGGGTGCCGCACACCCCGCCCAGCTGGATGGGACCGAAGCGTATCTGCCCGACCGCGTAACCGAGGGCCAGCGCCAGGAACAAGGCCAATTCCGGAACCTGGTGCAATACCGACGCGATCGAATCGAGCATGGACAAACCTTCGAAAAGAGACGGATGGTGACCCGTTCCCGGGCTGGCAGACGCTGGCGGTTGAACGGGCGTACAGGGTCCCGCGCAGCACGGGCCATGGCGGCCCGTGCCGGGGAAATGTTGTTACGAGGAATCATATTCGGTGAAAAATTTACAAGTGTCAACAGGTGTTCTGTTGAACTCGCCTTGCGTTTCATCAAACATCGGGCGCACGATTGAAGCGGTTATTTGACACAAGTCAACAAAACCATTAGTGATGTTTGGGGCGATACCACAGTGCCTTGCGCACCAGCGGAGTGGCCTCCGGCAGGTCCGCATTGGCCAGCTCCAGCACGTGGCGCCGGGACAGCTGCAAGCTATCCGCCAGGCGGCCGAAATGCTGCTGGAACAGCTGCGCGAAGCTGCCATCGGCCAGCATGGTTTCCAGTCCGATTTCAAGATGGCGCGCCAGTTCCGGCCGGTGCTTGCCGACAAAAAAGTACAGCGCGGCCGGGTAGCGGATGACCAGGTGGGCGTCCAGCGCCAGCGGCAGCTGCGCATGGCTGGCCAGCTCGCTTTGCGCTTCGATCACGGAACGGGGAAAGTAATCGATGCGCCCTGCCGCCAGTTGCTGGAACAGGCCCTCGTAGGTGCTCGAGGTATCGAGGCGCAAGCCGTTCGCCTGCAGGATGGCGCAATCGGGCCAGTCGCGCATCTGGCCCGCCGACAGCCGCGCCAGGGCGGCGATGCTGCGCACGTCGCGCAGCAGCTGCGGCTGGCGCGCCTGGATCAGGGCCACGCGCCAGCCGATCAGGCCGCGGTCGATGGGGATGCGCACCGGCAGCAAGTGCGTCTCGCGCGCGCGGCTCGTCATGGCCCAGACGACGTCGACGCTGCCCGACGCCGTGGCGATTTCCTGCATGGCGCGCGTCTGCACCATGCGCAGTTCCGAACGGCGCAAGGCATATGCGTGGCCCGAACGGGCCAGCGCCCGTTGCAGCAAGGCCGTCACATATGCCTGCTGCGGATCGCTGAGCGCCTGATGGCGCGGATACACGAGCGGCGGCGGCGGCGACGGGCCCGCGGCCGCCGCGCGCAACGGCCACAGGCCGGCAAGCATGAGCAGGGGGCGGCGCTGCATGGCCCCTCCTTTCCAGCGCTTTCATCAGCGTTCTTATCAGAATGACAGTATCGCGCAGCACACTGCGCTTGTCGACTGGAATAGGACAGCTGTGTATAAAACAACAGCAGTTTCTGGCTGGCCCCAGGAGCCTGGAATTAATACAGATCAACAAAAGCTCAAATAGCAAATAAATCTTGCGTGCTGCTCTGGACGGCATGCGCAGCCCTCGCCTACGCTGTTTTTTTATTTGAAAAACAAGAGGGATACATGCAAACAGCACGCTTGAATATCATCGGTATGGATCACGAAGGCTGCGCCGACAGGCTGACGGGAGCGCTCGAAGCCGTCACGGGCGTGGCCACCGTGTGCGTCTCGCTGGCGCGCCACGGGGCCACGGTGCAATTCGACGAGCGGCTGGCCACGCAGGAGCGCCTGCTGGCGGCCGTCAACGACGCCGGCTTCATGGGTGAAGCCTCCGACGAGGAACAACTGCCCTCCTGCAGCGGCGCCTGCGGCCACTGCCGCCACTGAACGCCTGCCGCCGCCTTGCTCCCCCCGCTCGCCTACCCTTCCCGCGCGCCCCGGTCGCGCAGATGCGCGAGCACGCGGCGCGGTCCCAGCGCCTGCAGGTCGAACGGCGGCAGCTCGATGGCGTCGAGCGTATTCTTGAACAGCAGGCCCAGTTCCGTATCGCCTTCCAGGCTCAGACGGCGGCTGAAGAACAGGGTGTCCGGATCTTCCTGGCGCCGCGCCAGCAGCATCAAATCATGCACGCTGGCGGCGATGCACAGGTCCGTCACGTCGGCATAGCGCTCGGCCACGAACACCGTGCCCTGCCACTCGAAATCGAAGGCGATGCCCGCATCGAGCAGGCGCAGGCGCAAGCTGCGCCCTTCCAGGCTGCGCCGCACGTCGTCCGGCAACTGCGGCGCCAGCAGGCGGTTCAAGCCTTGCACGAACAGCCACGAAGCGGGATACGGCGGCAGCTTCGACAGCAATTCGGCCAGCGGTTCGGGCAGCCGGTACGACGCTGCGGGCTTGCTCATGCCGGGCCGGGCCGGGACAGGCAGTCTTTCCAGTTGATCTTGCATGGTGTGTCCTTTCGATGCGTTCAATGAGCGGCGTGCTGTTCCATGCCAGGCTGGCCGTGCCAGTAACCGTCGCAGGCGCCGGCCGGCTGGCAGGCCGCCAGCTGCGCCTGGGCGCCGATGCCGCTGACCTGGCCGCGGCGGGCACGGTCGAAGATGGCGATGACTTGTTCCGTATGCATGGCCTGCGGGCTGATGCGCGCCACGGCCACGCCCATGTCGCGCATGGCGTCGAGTTCGCGCACCAGGTTGTAGACGAGCGCCGACTGCGTCTGCGTGCCGTTGAGCACGAGGAACGGCACTTCGTCGCGCGTGCGCAGCAGCAGGCCGTCCGGCTCTTCCAGGCAGCTGTAGCCGCAATCGTCCTTCGGCAGGTTGCGGTTGCGCGCCGTGAAGCAGCGCGCGGAAAACGCCAGCGGCATGCGGCCGTAGGCAAACACCTCCGTCTCCAGCCCGTCCGGTTTCTGGCGCTGCATTTCAGCCAGCGCCGCCTGCCCCATTTCCAGCGGCATCACCCAGCGCCGCGCGCCCAGGCGCGCCAGCAATTGCAGGCTGGGGCCATTGAACAGGTTCAGGTGGGGACCGGCGACGAAGGCAACGCCCTTTTCCATGCAGTGCACGGCGCCCATGTCGTTGGCCTCGACGCCGTAGCGGCCATTGCCCGTGATGCGGCGCAAAGTCGCCAGTTCCGCGCCCGCCTCGATCAGCGCCTGCGTCGACAGCACCACTTCCTTGCCGGCAGCGGCCAGCATGTCGGCGATATCGAGCCAGTCGGCCAGGCGCACCTCATGCCGGCGCGAGCAGACGGTTTCGCCCAGGTAGACGATATCGACGGCGGTGCCGGCGATCTGCTGGTAAAACTCGAAGACCGTGGCGCGCGGCCAGTAGTACAGCAAGGGACCCAGTGAAAGCTTCAGCATGTTCATCCTCTATTTCCAAGATCTGTGGTAAGCGCCCAAGGTGTGCTGCTGGCCCTCGGCCAGCTTGTCCATGGCCGCCATCCAGCCCGGCTTGACGGCATAGCGGGGATTGCCTTCGCGGCAGGCGTCGATCGCTTCGCGCCACACGCGCGTGACCTGCGCCACGTAGGCGGGACTGCGCTGGCGCCCCTCGATTTTCACGGCGCGCACGCCCATGGCGATCAGTTGCGGCAGCAGCGCCAGGGTATTCAGGCTGGCCGGTTCCTCGATCGCGTAATACTCTTCGTCGTTGACTTCGAAACGCCCCTTGCACAGGGTGGGATAGCTGGCATTCTCTCCTGGCGCATAGCGGTCGATCAGCACGCCGTTCAGGCGCGATTCCAGGCCGTTCGGCGTTTCCAGCCAGCGCACGGATTTCGCCGGCGAGCAGACGCCGTGGGTGTTCGGCGCCTCGCCCGTCGCATACGACGACAATGCGCAGCGCCCTTCGACCATCACGCACAGGCTGCCGAAGCCGAACACCTCGATCTCGACTTCCGTCTTGGCTATCAGCTGCTCCACCTGCGCCATCGACAGCACGCGCGGCAGCACGGCGCGGGCGATGCCGAAATGTTCGTGGTAGAAGTTGATGGCCTCGTAGTTGGTGGCCGAGCCCTGCACGGACAGGTGCAGGCGCAGCTGCGGCTGGTGCTGGGCCGCGTAGGCCATCAGGCCCGGATCGGCAACGATCATGGCGTCGATGCCGGCGTCGGCGGCGCGGTCGATGGCGCTGCGCCACACGGCCCAGTTGTGCGGCTGCGGATAGGTGTTCAGCGCCAGCAGCACCTTGCGTCCGTACTGGTGGGCGTAGCGCACGCCCTCGGCGATGGCCTTTTCATCGAAATTGAGGCCGGCGAAATTGCGCGCGTTGGTGGCGTCGCGAAAGCCCAGGTAGACGGTGTCGGCGCCATTGTCGATGGCCGCTTTCAGGGCAGGCAGGCTGCCGGCGGGACAGACCAGTTCCAGCGGTCCGGCCACGCGGGTGGCGGGGGTTGATTCAAGCATCATGATGTTCACAGTCCTGTATCGGCTCAGGGTGCAGACTATAGCCCCGCCCATGCCGCCCAGTCCTTGACGCAGGTGAAGGAATGCATGCATGGCTGGCGCGCGTTCGACTTGCTTGACCTGGCTGTAAAATGCCCGTCCCCTTACCCGATTCCGCTGACCGCCATGCCCCGCAAACCGCTGCTGATCTTCCTGCTGACCCTGTTCCTCACCGTGCTGCAGGTGCAGTGGGCCGCGCCCGCCGACGGCTATGACGCCGAGTCGCTCTCCATCCTGTCGCCCGAGGTGCTGGGCGCGTATCCGGGCGTATTGCTGCTGTTCCTGCTGGCCGTCTTCGCGCGCCGCGCCATGTCCGTGCGGCGCCAGGCCGCCATCTGCACGGGCTTGCTGGCCGCCTACTGGCTGCTGGCCAACTACGTCACCTTCGACGCGCGCGTGGCCAGCTGGAGCACCTTCTCGCCGCTGGAAATCTGGATGCACGTGCTGCCCGCCTCCGTCATCAGCATCGCCGTCTGCGGCGCCGCCTGGTTCGGCCTGGGCTGCGTCGTCCTGCGCCAGTGGCGCGCGAAAAAGTAAACAGGGGCGCTTTTTTCACCTGCATCAAGGATTCGTCACGCCACTGCACGCGCCCTTTGACGCCACTATATTTAGTCATTAATCTCCATAAAAACACCGCATGTTGTGTTTATTGGAGGTTTCATGACGACGAATGCAGTTTCCCCCCCGCGCGGCCAGGTCGATGTCGCCGCGTCCATCAACGAATACCTGGAACGGCGCGACTGGCGTGTCAACGCCAACGCCAACCAGGGTTATTCCCTGGGCGGCCTGATCCTCAATGTATCGGGCAAGGTCATCGCCAACTACTGGCTGGACCAGGTGTACCCGCCGGAAGTGGGCGCGGCGCACCGCGAAGCGGCGCTGCACATCCACGACCTCGACATGCTGGCCGGCTATTGCGCGGGCTGGTCGCTGCGCACCCTGCTGCATGAAGGCTTGAATGGCGTGCCAGGCAAGATCGAGTCTAGCCCGCCCAAGCACATGTCGAGCGCCATCGGCCAGATCGTCAACTTCCTCGGCACCCTGCAAAACGAATGGGCCGGCGCGCAGGCGTTCAGCTCCTTCGACACCTATATGGCGCCCTACATCCGCAAGGACAGCCTGCGCTACGAAGACGTGCGCCAGTACATGCAGGAACTGATCTTCAACCTCAACGTGCCATCGCGCTGGGGCACGCAGACGCCGTTCACCAACCTCACTTTCGACTGGGTCTGCCCGGACGACCTGCGCGAGCAGATTCCCGTCATCGCCGGCCGCGAGATGGATTTCAGCTATGGCGAGCTGCAGGCGGAAATGGACATGATCAACCGCGCCTACATCGAGATCATGATGGCGGGCGACGCCAAGGGCCGCGTGTTCACCTTCCCCATCCCCACCTATAACATCACCGAGGATTTCGACTGGCATAGCGAGAATGCCGAACGCCTGTTCGAGATGACGGCCCGCTACGGCCTGCCCTACTTCCAGAACTTCATCAATTCGGAACTCAAGCCGAACATGATACGCTCCATGTGCTGCCGGTTGCAGCTGGACTTGCGCGAACTGCTGAAACGGGGCAATGGCCTGTTCGGTTCCGCCGAGCAGACGGGTTCCCTGGGCGTGGTGACGATCAACTGCGCGCGCCTGGGCCACCTGTGGCGCGGCGACGAAGCGGCACTGCTGGCCGACCTGGACCGCCTGCTGGAGCTGGGCAAGGCCAGCCTGGAAATCAAGCGCCGCACCATCGAGGAGCTGATGCAGCAAGGCCTGTTCCCCTACACGAAGCGCTACCTGGGCACCCTGCGCAACCACTTTTCCACCCTGGGCGTGAACGGCATCAACGAGATGATCCGCAATTTCAGCGGCGACGCCCATGACATCACGACGCCCGAAGGCCATGCGCTGGCCGTGCGCCTGCTCGACCACGTGCGCGCCCGCATGGTGCAATTCCAGGAAGAGACGGGCCATATGTACAATCTGGAAGCGACGCCGGCCGAAGGCACGACCTACCGCTTCGCCCGCGAAGACCGCAAGCGCTATCCCGCCATCCTGCAGGCAGGCACCGTCGACAACCCGTATTACACGAACTCGTCGCAGCTGCCCGTGGGCCACACGGACGACCCGTTCGAGGCGCTGGAATTGCAGGACGCGCTGCAGCGCAAGTACACGGGCGGCACGGTGCTGCACCTGTACATGACGGAAGCGCTGTCGGACGCCAACGCCTGCCGCGAACTGGTGAAACGCGCGCTGAGCCGCTTTTCGCTGCCCTACATCACGGTCACGCCCACGTTTTCCATCTGCCCGCGCCACGGCTACCTGGCCGGCAAGCATGAATTCTGTCCCAGCTGCGACGCGGAGCTCATTGCCCGTAAGCAAGCCCAACCTGCTCCATCACTTGAGGAAACGCCATGAATGCACGTCCCGACTTCACTCCCGCCATCACCCTGCTCGATACGGAACGCCAGCGCTGCGAAATCTGGACCCGCGTGATGGGCTACCACCGCCCCGTCGCCTCGTTCAACATCGGCAAGCAGGGCGAATTCCACGAGCGCCAGTACTTTACGGAAGCGAGCGCCCGGGTCGGCCAGCCCGCCTGCCATGGCGGCTGAACTGAAGGTGGGCGGCCTGACGCCCTTTTCCGCCACCGACTATCCGGGCAAGCTGGCGGCCGTCGTCTTCGTGCAGGGCTGCCCCTGGCGTTGCGGCTATTGCCACAATCCCCATCTGCAGCCGCGCACGCCGGACGGCGCCATGCCCTGGCGCGACGTCCTGACCTGGCTGCGTCGCCGCGTGGGCCTGGTCGACGCCGTCGTCTTCAGCGGCGGCGAGGCGTGCATGGACCCGGGACTGGCACGCGCCATGCAGGACGCCAGGGCGCTGGGCTTCGGCATCGGCCTGCACACGGCCTGCATCTATCCGCAGCGCCTGCAGGAAGTGCTGCCCCTCGTCGATTGGGTGGGTTTCGACATCAAGGCGCCGTTCAGCGACTATCGTCTTGTGACCCGCGTGGCGGGCAGCGGCGAGCCGGCGCGCGCCTGCCTGGACGCCATCCTCGCCAGCGGCGTGGCCCATGAATGCCGCACCACTACCCACCCGGACCTGCTGCCCGACGCGCAGCTGCTGGCCCTGGCCGCCACCCTGGCGGCGAAAGGCGTCAGCAACTACGTGCTGCAGCAGTTCCGGGCCGAAGGCTGCCAGGATGCGGCGCTGGCCGGCCGCCCCCTGCACGGCTATCCGGCGCCGCAGACATTGGCGCAAATCGGTGCCATGTTTCCCCGTTTTACATTCCGTAACCATGGCAATGAAGCCGGCGGCAACATAATTTCGGAAAGCCCCGCAAAATTCCCCGTTCTGCAACGCTGAAATGTCTTGCGTGCTGTAATGTATCAACTGTGCTGCGCAACGCGCGCAGCCCGTCAGATTCCTCACACAGCATTACAGATAAGCGTCATCCATGAACGATTTCACCGCAGTCAGCCCAGGCATTCCTTCCACCCACGCCGACATCCTGTACGGCCCGCCGCGACCGGATCTGCTGCGCGAGGAAGTGCTGGCCGACCTGCTCGAGGCGACCGCCTGCCGCTGCCCGCAGCAGATCGCCCTGATCGATGGCGCGCGCCGCATCACGTATGCGGAACTCGATGCGCAGGCTAGCCTGGCCGCGTCGCGCCTGGTGGCCGCCGGCGTCCAACCCGGCGACATCGTGGGCCTGTGGCTGCCGCGTGGCGCCCACCTGCTGCTGATGCAGGCGGCCATCGCCAAGGCGGGCGCCGCCTGGCTGCCCGTCGATGAAGACACGCCCGTCGAGCGCCTGCAGGTGTGCCTCGATGACGCCAGCGGCGCGGGCGTCGTCAGCTGCGCGCAGTTCGCGCCGCGCCTGGCGCAGGCCGGGGTAGGCCGGCCCGTGTGGACGGCGGAAAGCCTGCTGGCCCCCGCCGCGCCGGGCGAGGCGCTGCCCGCGCGCGGCGCCGTGCTGCCAGAACACCCGGCGTACGTGATCTACACGTCCGGCTCCACGGGCAAGCCGAAGGGCATATTGATTTCCCAGCGCAGCATCTGCCACTTCCTGCGCAGCGAAAACGCCGTGCTGGAAGTGACGCAAGACGACACCGTCTACCAGGGCTTTTCCGTCGCCTTCGACATGTCGTTCGAGGAAATCTGGATCGCCTACCTGGTGGGCGCCACCCTGTGGCTGGGCCCCAAGGATATCTCGGGCGATCCGGAAGCCCTGCCCCGCGCCCTGGCCGCAAACAAGGTCACCGTTCTGCACGCGGTGCCGACCTTGCTGGCCCTGTTCGCCGAAGAAGTGCCCAGCCTGCGCCTGATCAACCTGGGCGGCGAAATGTGCCCGGAATCCCTGGTCGAGCGCTGGTCGCGCCCGGGCCGCGCCATGTTCAACACCTACGGCCCCACGGAGGCGACCGTCTCGTGCAGCCTGGCGCGATTGCGGCCCGGCGAACCCGTCACCATCGGCACGCCGCTGCCCAACTATGGCTTGCTGGTGCTGCAAGTGGCCGAAGGGGGAGAAAACCGTCCATTGACCCTGCTGCCACGGGGCGAGACGGGCGAATTGTGCATCATCGGCCCCGGCCTGGCCGAGGGCTACCTGGGCCGGCCCGACCTGACGGTGGAAAAATTCCTGCCCAATCCCTGGGCGACCAGCGACGACGATGCGCGCCTGTACCGCACGGGCGACCTGGCGCGCATCGATGCGGATGGGCAGGTGCTGTGCCTGGGCCGCGCCGACGACCAGGTGAAAATCCGCGGCTTCCGCGTGGAGCTGGGCGAGATCGAAGCCGTGCTGGCACAGCAGCCCGGCGTGGGCACGGTGGCCGTCCTGCTGCGCAAGGATGACGGCATCGACCAGCTGGTGGCCTACATCGTGGGCAGCGACGATGCGCCCGACGACGCGCTGGCGGCGAAAACCCTGCGCGCGGCCCTGAACCTGCATTTGCCGCCGTATATGGTGCCGGGCCGCTTCGAGCTGCTGCCGCTGATGCCGCGCCTCACTTCCGGCAAGATCGACCGCAAGGCCTTGAAAGCCATGCCCCTGTCGGCGCCGCCGGCCGGCGAGGCGGGCGAATCGGACGTACCGGAAACGCCGGCCGAAGCAGCCCTGTTCGCGGCGCTGGCGGTGCTGTTCCCCGGCCAGGCTATCCTGCGCCAGCTGGATTTTTTCAGCGACCTCGGTGGCCATTCCTTCCTGGCCGCGCGCCTGGCATCGAGCCTGCGCGCCAATCCGGCCTACGCCCATATGACGGTGCGCGACATTTACCAGAACCGGCAGATCGGCAAGATCGCCGCCGTGCTGAACGAAGCGCCCGCGCAGGCCACGCCGGAAGCGGAATGGACGCCGCCATCGGCCTGGAAGCGCTGGACCTGCGGCGCGGCCCAGGCGGCAGCCGTGCCGGGCCTCGTCACATTGCGCATGGCCCAGTGGATGGCGCCGTTCTTCACCTATCACTTCTTCACGGGCGATACGGGCGACACGGTGCCGCGCGCCATCGCCGCCTCGATCGGCGTGTTCCTGCTGGCGACCCTGGCCGAATTTGCCATCGCCATCGGCGGCAAGTGGCTGATTGCCGGGCGTCTGAAGCCGGGCAGCTATCCGCTCTGGGGCCTCACGTATTACCGCTGGTGGCTGGCCGACCGCCTGGTCGAGTCGGCGCCCGCCTACCTGCTCAGCGGCTCGTCGCTGAACAGCTGGTGGCTGCGCGCGCTGGGCGCGAAGGTGGGCAAGGAAGTGGTCATCGGCTCGATGACCCTGCGCGCGCCCGACTTGCTGGCCATCGGCGACAACGTCAGCGTGGGCAATGCCGTCAACTTTGAAAACGCGCGGGTGGAACGGGGCCGTTTGCTGCTGGGCCAGATCCGCATCGGCGACGACGCCTGCATCAGCTCCTACGCGATTTTGGAGGGCAACACGCAAGTGGGCGCCTTCGGCCACCTGGAGGGGCAATCGGCGCTGGCCGATGGCGCCGCGGTACCGGCCGGCAGGGTTTACATGGGATCGCCCGCGCGCGACATCGGCCCCTACGATCAGGCCAGCCAGCCGCCCCGCCCCGCCGTCTCGCGCCTGCGCCTGACGGGCGAAACCCTGTTCTTCTGCTTCGGCATGATCCTGATCGCCGTGCTGTTCTTCATGCCCGTCTTCCCCAGCTTCGTGCTGATCGACTGGTTCGACGAACGCGAAATGATGCCGTGGCTGCAGGGCCGCGACGTGACGACCCAGCTGGCCCGCTACTTCCTGCTGGCCTTCCCCGCCAGCGCCGTGCTGATCGTGCTGACGGCACTGCTGTCGGCCGCCATCCGCTGGGGCGCGCTGCCGCGCCTGAAGCCGGGCAGTTCGCCCGTGCACAGCAATATCTATTGCGCCAAGTGGCTGGTCAGCCATATCCAGGAATCGAGCCTGAACGTCCTGCACGGCATCTATGCCACCGTCTACGCGCCCTACTGGTACCGCCTGCTGGGTGCCAAGGTGGGCAAGGGTGCGGAGATTTCCACGGCCCTGGGCGTGGTGCCCGACATGCTGACCCTGGGCGACGACACCTTCATCGCCGACGCCGTCATGCTGGGCGACGAGCAGATCGACGGCGGCTGGATGACCATGCGCCCCACCGTCATCTCGCACCGCAGCTTTGTCGGCAACGGCAGCTATATCCCGGACGGCACCGTGCTGCCCGAGCACGTGCTGATCGGCGTGCACACGCATGCGCCGCGCAATGAACAGATGCACAGCGGCGACACCTGGCTGGGCTCTCCGCCCATGCACCTGCCCGCGCGCGAACAGGTCAGCGGCTATGCGGAGCACCTGACGTTCAAGCCGTCCGTGCTGCGCCGCCTGGGCCGCAGCCTGATCGAAGCCTTCCGCATCGTCGCGCCGCACGCGGTGGTGATCGCCGTCGGCTACACCCTGGTGCTCGACGTGATGCCCATCGCAGGCGCGGGGCGCTGGGGCGAAGTCGTGGGCGACCTGGCGATTGCCGGCATCGCCTACGGCATCGGCAATTTCCTCGTCGTCGTGCTGTTCAAGTGGCTGCTGCTGGGACGCTACCGCAAGCACGCGGCGCCCATGTGGACGCCGTTCGTGTGGATTTCGGAAGGCGTGACGAATCTGTACGAAGGCATCGCCGTGCCCAACTTCATGCGCTACCTGCGCGGCACGCCGTGGCTGCCGCTGGCCTTCCGCCTGTTCGGCTGCAAGATCGGCCGCGGCGTCTACATGGATACGACGGACATCACGGAATTCGACTGCGTGCACATCGGCGACTACAGCGAACTCAATGCCCTCACCTGTCCGCAAACGCATCTGTTCGAAGACCGCGTGATGAAGATCGACCACGTGGAGATCGGCCAGCGCGTCTACATGGGTCCGCGCAGCTCCGTGCTGTACAGCGCCAAGGTGGGCGACAATGCGCGCCTGGGCCCCTTGACCCTGGTGATGAAGGGCGAACACATCCCTGCCGGCAGCAACTGGGCCGGATGCCCGGCGGCGCCGCTGCGCAGCTGATGGATATAACAGTGCTGTGGTCGGCGGACGGCGTGCTGGCGATCGGCATCGCCGCCGTCCTGCCGCGCGCCGAAGCCCGGTTGCGCATCCGCGCCGCCGTGCGCGAGGCGGCGGCGCGCTGGCTGAATTTAAGTAGCGAAGCGATTTCGGTGGAGTCTACGCCGGGCGCCCCTCCCCGCCTGCTGCTGGCCGGCCGTCCGGCAGGCCTGTCGTTCAGCCATGACGACGGCTGGTCGCTGGCCGCTGTCCACCTGCATGGGGCCGTCGGCATCGACGTGATGCGCGTGCAGGACATTCCCGACTGGCAGCAGGTGGCGCGCGATTACCTGGGGCCGCAGGTGGCCGAAGCGCTGGCGGCCTGCCCCGCCGACCGGCGCCCCCTGGCCCTGGCGCAGGCGTGGACGGCGCGCGAGGCGGCGCTCAAGTGCGCGGGCTTGCCGCTGGCGGAGTGGGACGGCGCGGCGCCGGCGTGCCGCCTGCAGCTGCTGTCACTGCCAGCGCCGTATGCGGCAACGCTGGCATGTTAATCCTCGTTTCCTTCGGACGCACCGCCGATCTGGACGAAAATCAGTTTTGCGATAATACTGACGAGCAGTCCCAACACCCCGATCAATTCCAGCATGGCCTTTCCTTTGCAGTGACAGCAGACCAGTCCACTGTAGCGTGCTTGCTGCATCCAGGCTAATATCAAATCCGGCGCTCACCGATCTCGAAAAGGCATACGATTGATTTCTCTCAAACAGTTCAAGTACTTTGTCGAGATTGTCGATGCGGGCAGCTACTCGCGCGCGGCGGAAAAATTATATATTGCGCAGTCGGCCCTGAGCCGGCAGATCAAGGAGCTGGAAAGCGAAGTGCAGGCGCTGCTGCTGACGCGCGATGCGCGCCATATCGAGCTGACGCCCGCGGGCCAGGTCTTTTATGAGCGGGCCAGGCGCATCCTCGACGACATCGAAGAAACCGTGCGCCAGACGCGCCACGTGGGACAGGGCGAGCAAGGCATCATCCGCCTGCTGCATTCGAGTTCCGTGACCCTCACGCCCGCCATCGGCGCCGTGCTGAACCGGCTGCTGGCGCAGTTTCCCGGTGTCTCGCTCGATATTTCCAAGGGCTCGTCGGAAAACCAGGCGGCCGACATCGAGGAAGGCCGAGCCGACCTGGGCCTGGTGCGCCTGCCCACCCTGCGCAAGCACGCCAACATCGTCGTGCGCGAACTGTTTGCGGAAAAGCTGGTGGTGGCCGTGTCGTCGGCCTCGCCGCTGGCGGCACTGGACAGCACGACGATTGCCGCCCTGCGCAACGAAGCGTTCGTCTCTATCCCGCACAAGGACCGGGGAGGCCTCAGCTACCTGGTGGCGGGCCTGTGCCTGGCGCAGGGCTTCTTTCCGAAGGCGGCGCGCGCCCTCTCGCGCAAGACGTCGCAGCTGAACCTGATCGAGGCGAACATGGGCATCGCCATCGTCCCCGACAGCATGCGCCTGGTGGCGCCGCCCGGCGTGCGCTTTATCGCCCTGCCGGACGAGGAATCGCATTCCATCGTGGGCCTGATCTCGCCGCGCGCGGCCAGCGGCATGGTGGCCGCGTTCACGGAAGCGTTCGTGCGCGAGATGAACGCCCTGCCGCCGGACGACTAAGCTTCCGCGTACAGCGCCGCATCCGCGTCGCGCACGGCCGCCATCAGCAGGGCCAGCTTCATGACATCGAGCTTGCCGTCCGTGCGCACGCGCGAGCACAGGTCGATGCCGTAGGGGCGCACCTGGCGCAGCGCGTCGGCCACGTTGGCCGCGTCCAGCCCGCCGGCCAGGAAGACGGGACGGGGGCTGGCGCGCACGAAGCGCGCGCTGACGGACCAGTCGTGCGTGCGGCCCGTGCCGCCCAGTTCAGGCACGGCCGCGCCGGGGCGGCCCGAGTCGAGCAAAAACGCATGGACGTGGGGCGCGTAGGCGGGAATCAGCTCCAGCGCCTGCGGTCCTTCCACGTGGATCACCTGCACGCGCCGCACGTGCGGCAGCAGGCGCGCCAGTTCGGCCACCTCGCCCGGGTCGATATGGCCGACGATCTGCACGGTCGATGGCTGCGTGGCGCGCACGTGCCCGGCGATGGACTGCGCCGTCGTCTCGGACGTCAGCAGGAACGTGGCCACGGGCGGCGGCGTCCAGGCGGCGATCTGCGCAATGCGCGCGTCGGGGATCGGGCCGGGGCCGGACGGCATGGCCGCCACCAGGCCCAGTGCGTCGGCGCCGGCGGCAATCGCCAGTTGCGCTTCGTCGATGGAAGCGATGCAGCAGATCTTGATGCGGGTTCTCATGGCCTTGCATATTCAGTCGGGATGAGCAACATTACAACACAGGGCGGCGCGCACGCCAAGACACGCGGTCAAGGCCGCGCGCGATTGTGTGCCAGAATGGGCCATTGCCCACTTCCCGAGGAATCCATGGCCGACTACAAGAACCCCAGCTACGTGGCACGCTCCATGCACCCGCGCTTCGATGAGCTGACGTCGCCGGGCGAAGCCGTGCCGTACTCGGGCATCTACCGCTGCGACGGCTGCGCGCACGAGATCGTGTCGACGGAAGGCCACGTCATGCCGCCGCAAAACCACCATCAGCACAGCAGCGAGCAAGGTCCGATCCGCTGGCGCCTGATCGTCAGCCCGCGCTGATGGAGCATGACGCGGGGCGATGCTGCGGCGCAGATTGACAGGCGCCGGGCGCCGGCCGATACTTGATTTTTCCGCAGCCGCCACTGGAACCCCAGCATGCGCATCGTCGATTTTGAAGTCCGCAAGGAATGCCCGCCGCAGCTGTGCGACTGCGAGCGCGAGCGGCTGCTGCACGATCCGCAGGCGGACGTTTCCATCCTGCGCCTGAACCTGACGGAAGAAAAGCGCCTGCTCGCGCATATCGAGCAGATCGACAGCTATGCGCAGTTGAAAAAGCTGCAAGAGCGCTTGAAGAGCAACCTGGGCGTGGCATTGCAGATCGCGCCGGGCAGCGGCGAAGTGCGCACCGTGCGCGGCTTCCAGATCCGCCTGCAGGAACGGCCGGGCCTGTGCCGCAAGACACGCGCCGCCATCCCGGCCGCCGTGCGACGCTGCCTGGCCGCGCATCCCGAGATCGCGTTTGCGATATTGAATGAAAACGATTTGCTGGGCGGGGCATAAGCCAGGGCTGGGGTCAGACCCTCAACGCCGTTAGCGTCAAGCTCAGTGCCAACGTATCCGGGGGTCTGACCCCGGCTCTACGCTGGGTGCCGTTACGCCGCACGGATGGGAATGACCTTGCCTTTCGCTGCGCGCGCCCTTAACTGCCCGCATCCGCCCTCCACGTCCTGTCCGGCCGAATCGCGCAGCTTGGTCAGCACGTCCCGTTCGTGCAGGGCGGCGGCGATGGCCCGCGCCTTTTCCCAGCTGGGGCGCCGGAACGGCAAGTCGTCGATGGTGTTATACGGGATCATGTTGAGCACCGCATATTTCCCCTTCAGCAGGTCGACGATGCCATCCATCTCGTCCGCCCCATCGTTGACGCCTTCCATCAGAGTCCATTGGTACTGCACCGGGTAGCCGGTCAGGCGCGCATACGACTCGCCGAAGTCCACCAGCTCGCGCGGCGTGAGCCTGGGCGCGCGCGGCAGCAGCTGCTCGCGCAGCTCCCGCTTCGTCGAGTGCAGGGACAGGGCCAGCGCCGGCTTGACCCTGCCCTGCGGCAGGCGCTCGAACGCGCGCGGGTCGCCCACGGTGGAAAACACCAGGTTCTTGTGGCCGATATTGCCCTCGGTGCCCAGCAGGTCGATCGCTTCCATCACATTGTTCAGGTTGTGCGCCGGTTCGCCCATGCCCATGAAGACGACTTTTTTCACGGGACGCAGGGTACGCGCCAGCACCACCTGGGCCACGATCTCGCCGCTGGTCACTTGCCGTATCAAGCCGTCGCGGCCCGTCATGCAGAACTGGCAGCCCACGGCGCAGCCGACCTGGCTGGACACGCACAGGCCGTCGCGCGGCAGCAGCACGCTTTCCACCGCCTGGCCGTCGTGCAGCCCCACCAGCAGGCGCGCGGAACCGTCGGCGCCCGGATGGCTGCTGAGCAGTTTCAGCATGCCCTGCAATTCAGCGTCCAGCGCGGGCAAGGCCTCGCGCACGGGCAGCGGCAGGAAATCCTCGGCGCGGCGCCGGCCCTGGTCGTGCGGCTGCGCCTGTATCCAGTCGCGCAGCACGCGCTGTTCGTGCAGGGGCTTGGCGCCCAGCGCGCGCAGGCGCTGGCGGAGATGGTCGATTTGCATGGCGTCCGGATAAAGAACGGCGCGCCGGCAAAAATGCGAGGCGCGCCGCGGATGGCAATATACAGCTTAGACTTTTTTCACGAACTCGGTTTTCAGGCTCATGGAACCGAAGCCGTCGATCTTGCAGTCGATATCGTGGTCGCTGTCGACCAGGCGGATGTTCTTGACCTTGGTGCCCATCTTGACGACACCGCCGCCGCCCTTCAATTTCAAGTCCTTGATGACGCTGACCGTGTCGCCGTCCTGCAGGATGTTGCCGGCCGCATCGCGGTACACGCGGGCGCCCTCTTCCGCCGCATCGCCAGCCGTGGCCGACCATTCATGCGCGCATTCAGGGCAGATCAACTGGCTGCCGTCTTCGTACGTGAATTCGGATTTGCATTGCGGGCATGGTGGTAATGTGCTCATACTTCTCTCTGTCTGGTGAACAGCGCCTGGCTGTAAAAGCCGACATTATACTGCCTACGCCCCGTATCAGCTTGCTTTTTTCACCATCATTATCAAGGCCGCCGCACAATCTCGATGGTGCTGTGGACGATTTCCTCGTGGATGCCGATGCGCGCGCGCAGCTGGGCCGCTGTCAGCGCGGGGTTGCGGCTGACCACGGACAAGGCGCACGAATACAACTGCTTGCCCACCCGCCAGACGTGCAGGTCGACGATGCGCGGCGTGTCGCCGCCCGTTTCCACTTCCACGGCCTCGCGGATTTCAGCCACCACGGGGTGGTCCATCTCGCGGTCCAGCAAGACCTTGCCCGTCTCCTGCATCAGCTTTTTCGCCCACAGCGCCACCAGCACGGCGCCCGCGATGCCCATCACGGGGTCGAGCCAGCTCCAGCCGTAAGCCCACGCGCCGCCCAGCGCGACGATGGCCAGCACGGACGTGGCGGCATCGGCCAGCACGTGGACGTATGCAGCCTTCATGTTCAGGTCTTCGCCATGGTGATCTGGATGGTCGTGGTGGTCGTGGTGGTCGTGGTGGTGACCGTGGTGGTCGTGTCCATGGTCGTGGTGCCCGCCCAGGATCAGCGCGCACACCAGGTTCACCAGCAGGCCGAAGGCCGCCACCGCCATGGCCTGCGGATAATGGATGGGCTGCGGCGAAAACAGGCGCTCGACGGAAGCGGCCACCATCAGCACGGCCACGCCCAGCAGCAGGATGGCACTCGTGTAGCCGGCCAGCACTTCGATCTTCCACGTGCCGAAGGCGAAACGGGAATCGCGCGCATAGCGGCGTGCCGCCGCATACGCAAAGGCGGCCAGGCCGATGGCCAGCGCGTGCGAACTCATATGCCAGCCATCGGCCAGCAGGGCCATGGAGTTGTACCACCAGCCGGCGACGATTTCCAGCGCCATGGTGGCCAGGGTGATCCACATGACGATGCGCGCGCGGCGTTCCGCCTTGTCGCTGGCGGCGCCAAAGACGTGATCGTGCTGCCAGGCGGACAAGTCTTCCCCGATGTGTTGTTGTGTCATGCTGGTCTCTCCGACGGATTATTTGAGGTAGGTGCGCAGGATGGCGGCGATGTCGTCGGCGCCCTTGCTCCGCTCGTCGCCGGCCAGATCGGGACTGGCCACGTGCTCGCGCAAGTGCTCCTCGATCACTTCGGCCATCAGGCCGTTCACGGCGCCGCGCACGGCGGCGATCAGCTGCAGCACCTCGCCGCAGTCGCGGCCCTCTTCCAGGCCCCGCTCCAGGCCTTCCACCTGCCCGCGGATGCGCTTCACGCGATTGAGCAGCTTGGTCTTGTTGTGTGCCGTGTGTCCCATGCTTTCGTCCTGATAAATACTATAGGGGGGTATACTATCAGGAAAATCCTCCTGCGGCGGCCAGCCGCAAAAAAAAGCCGCGCATCCTCGCGGATGGGCGGCTCGCCAAATTATGGCTATGCGCTAGGGCGCCGGCGCGATCTTCTGCAGCTTGCTGGCCAGCGATGCATCGGACAGTTCGCCCAGGTGGGTATCGACCAGGCGCCCCTGCGCGTCATAGAACAGGGTCGTCGGCAGGGCCGAGGAGCCGGCCGCCTTGCCCAGCGCCGCCTCGCGGTCGAGCACCACATTGCGCAGGGTCGCGCCGCTCCGCGCCAGGAAAGCGCTGGCGGCCGCCGCATCCTCGCGCTGGTTCGCGTAGACGAAGACGATATCGGTGCGCGCCTGCTGCGCGGCGGCCAGCACGGGCATCTCGCGCCGGCATGGCGGGCACCAACTGGCCCATAAATTGACCACCAGCGGCTTGCCGCCGGCCAGCGCCGCCAGGGTCGCTGGCGCGCCGTCGACCGTCTGCAGCGCCACGGTGGGCAAGGCCGCCGGCTTGCCGTACGCCAGATACAGGCCCGCGCTCAGCACACTCCAGGCCAGCGCGCCGGACGCCACGCCGATGGCCAGCGGACGGCGCATGTCCGCCATGGCGGGACGCCGGCAGCGCCACGCGGCGATGGCCAGCGCGGCGGCGATGCCGGCCGGCGCCATAAAACCGCCGTCGCGGATATTCAGGATGGACCAGGGCGCGGCCAGGTACTGCTCGTGCCAGCGCAGCACGAACGCCAGGCGCGCCGCCAGCAGGCCGGCGATCAGCAGGTCGGAAACGAGGGGGCCGGCATCGGGCAGCTGGCGGTAGCGCCGCAGCCAATAGGCGACGCCGTAGGCCACGCACAGGGAAACGAACAGCAGGACCAGGCCCGTAGGCAGGGCCAGGGGGCCGATTTGCAGGGACAGCATGGGCGCTTTCCATCACGTCGAAGGGACGGACATTGTGCCCCAGGCGGATTAAGCCTGCGTTAAGCGGTGCCCGTCTCAGGTGGCCAGCGCTTCCTTGCGCACGAAATGCATGGCTTGCGGCTGGTCCACCAGCACGCACTGCTTGCCCGTGCGCTTGCAGTGGTCGTGCACGCGCCAGTAGGCATCGTGGCTGACGCAGCCCGTCTGGCAAATCACCAGGTCGGCCGCCACCAGGCCCGCTTCCAGCGCGGCCGCATCGTCGGCGCCGGCATCGCCGCCCGCGTGGTGCAGGAAGCGCCCGCCCGCCTGCTCGATGGCTTGCTGCGCCACGTTGGCGCCGTGCGCATTCTGGCCCGCCTCCTCGTTTAAATAGTTGCCCACATACAGCACGGCTTTTTCGCGCACGCCAGCCAGCAAGTCCGCTTGCAGCGCGGAGCGGGGCACGGCCGATGGCGCGGGCACCCATTGCAGGCGCAGCAATTCGCGCATCAGATCCTGTACCCGCTCGCTGAGCCATTCGACCTTGCGCGCCAGCCGCGCCCGCGTCGGCAAGCCCGGCGCGGCCGCGGTCAATTCGGCCAGTTCCTCGCGCGCCAGCACCAGCTTCGTATCGCGGATCACGACCTGCGCCCGCGCGCGCATCAATTCCGACTCCAGCTGCGCGATGCGGGCCGCCTGTGCGGCCAGCTGCGCACTGCAGCGGGCCTGCGCCCGGCCATACTCGCCCATCAGCACGCGATGCTCGCGCGCGATCGGGTCCTCATTGCCATACATACTGCCCATCATGCCCTCCTTCACTACCCTTGGCGCCATGGCGCCAGCCCATCGCTACCCCATAGGCCGGGATTATAAATGAGAATCATTATTATTTGTGTAAGCACGCGTGCGCAGTAGGGGTATGCCAAGGTTGCCTGCATCAGGCGGCGGGCGGGCAGGACAGCATGCGCCGCCAGACGTCGTCCTGCACTTGCCGCACCTGCCGCAAGCCGTCCGGCCCCCGATAGATGTCCAGGGTGTTCGGCCACGCCATATCGATGAACAGCAGCCGCGCCGGATCGATCAGCAGGGATTGGCCGACATAGTTCCCCTTGATCTCGCCCTTGTTTACGGTCAGCAGGCGCGCGCCGCCGGCCAGCGCCCGCTCTTCCAGCGCCACGCCGCTGCGCTCGGCCACATCGCGCAGCCAGCGTTCGCGCCAGCGCGCCTGCTCGCCGAACTGCCCCGTTGGCGGCCGGTCCAGCTTGACGACGGCCGCCACGGGCCCGCCTCTCCCCGCCTGCAGCGAAAAACCCATGCGTTCCTGCAGTTCGACCGTGTATGCCTCGCCCTTGACGTCGATCCGGTAGCGCCCCGCCCCGTCCTGCATCAGCAGGTCCGCCTGGTGGTAGCCAGGCTGGACGCACTGGGCGTACTGATAGGCCAGCACATCGAGGAACGGTGGTTCGGCAGGCGCCGCCGCCATGGCGGACGCCAGGCTGGCACACAGGGCGGCCGCGGCCGCGCATTTCATCGTATTCATTCTTGCTCCGGTTCGCGTGGGATGGCGATGGCGGCCGAAAAACAGGCCCGGCACGCCTTCATGTTGCTTTTATATCAAATCTTGCACTATTTTTTTCTGATGGTGGATTTGGCAAGACGGGCACTGTACCCGATAGGGGAAAAATGCCCCGCACGGCCAGTGCAGAACGGCCGCTGGCGCACGATTCAATTGAATCGCGCTTGTTAAATCACTATTTCTAAGGTGTAATCTTATAAGCAAATCATTGAATTAATTGCAAGTACGCTCATTTCGCCACACGGAGTACCCCTCAATGTCCGACCTGGTTCATGCAAGCGCGTCGTCGCCATCCCGTGCCTCCCCCGGCGCGGCACCCGCCGCCAGCGGCTACAGCCAGGCCACGCGCCTGCTGAAGCTGAGCACGCCGCTGGGCCCGGACAAGCTGCTGGCCGAATCCGTGCGCGGCGAGGAAGGCTTGAGCCAGGGATGCGTGTTCCACATCGCCGCCCTTTCGCTCGACGCGGCCATTCCGCTCAAGTCGCTGATCGGCCAGCCCGTCCTGCTGGAATTGCTCATGGCCGACGGCGGCTGGCGCCCGTTCCACGGCCACATCACCGCCGTCGAACGGGCCGGCGCGAACGGCGGCTTTGCCCGCTACAAGCTGACCCTGCAGCCGTGGAGCGCCTTTCTCGCGCACGGCCGCGACAGCCGCATCTTTCAGGACATGGCGGTGCCCGACATCCTCGAAGTGCTGTTCCAGCGCTACCAGGGCCAGGGCATGCTGGTGCCGGCCTGGCGCTTCGAGCTGCTCGACCGCGCGCGCTATCCGAAGCGCAGCATCTGCACCCAGTACCAGGAAAGCGACTGGGCGTTTGCGGAGCGGCTGATGAGCGAGGAAGGCATGTTTTACCATGTCGAGCACGCCGGCGACGCGGGCAGCGCCAGCCTGGGCAGCCATACCCTCGTGATTGCCGACCACAACGGCAGCTTCAAGCCGAATGCCCAGGCCAGCATCGCCTTTACCCAGCCGGGCGCCGTCATGCCGCAGGACAGCATCGACCGCTGGCGCATGCACCTGCGCCAGCAAACCAACGGCATCGAGCTGTCCAGCTGGGATTACCGCACGCGCGGCGAGCGCGCCGTCAGCGTGGGCAGCGCCGCCGGCGACGGCATGCCGCTGGTCAGCCGCGACGCGCCCGGCGCCTATGCCTATGCCTCGCGCGAACAGGGCCAGCGCATCGCCGAGCAGCAGCTGCAGGCGTTCACGGCCAGCAAGGAAGTCTTCGTCGGCGCGGGCACCGTGCGCACCCTGGCGCCGGGCACCACGTTCACGCTCACGGGCCAGGCGCAAACCGATGCGGCCGCCAATGACGACGAGCGCAGCTTCCTCGTGGTGCGCACCGTGCACCTGATGCACAACAACCTGGACGCGGAACTGGGAAGCGGACTGCTGCAGCGCTTTGGCCAGGGCTTGCTGGACATGCTGACCGGCGAAGAGCAGACGGACAGCCTGCATGCGGCCGGCAAGTCGATCGCCGAGCGCGCGCCCTACCGCAACCGCATCGACGCCATCCGCAGCAAGATACCGTACCGCAGCAGCCGCGCCGACAGCCACGGCCACTTGCTGCATCCGCGTCCCACCGTCTTCGGCCAGCAGACGGCCATCGTCGTGGGCCCGGCCGGCGCGCAACTGCACACGGACCGCGACCACCGCATCAAGGTGCAATTCCACTGGCAGCGGGGCGCGCAAAGCCACAGCCGGCTGGCCCATCCGGCCGCCGACGGCCACACGGGCGCGCCCGGCGACGACAGCGCGGGCACCTGGGTGCGCGTGGCAACGCCGCTGGCGCCCGTCGCCGGGGCCAACTGGGGCAGCAATGCCCTGCCCCGCGTGGGCCAGGAAGTGCTGGTCGACTTCCTTGAGGGCAATATCGACCGCCCCGTCGTGATCGGCACCCTGTACAACGGCCGCGGCCAGGCCGATGCGCAAAACAACCAGGTCAACCGCGGCGCGGGCGCGGCGACGGGCAATGCGCCCGCCTGGTTTCCCGGCCAGGCGGGCGCCCACGCCCATCCTGCCGCGCTGTCGGGCATCAAGACCCAGGCCATGCAGGCAAGCCAGAGCGGCGCCGGGGCCTACAGCCAGCTGGTGTTCGACGACAGTCCGGGCCAGGCCCGCGTCGCCCTGCAGCGCCATGCGGGCGCGCACCAGGGCACGGCCGAGCTGAACCTGGGTCATCTGCGCCACCAGAGCGACAATCAGCGGCTCGCGCCGGCCGGATTCGGCGCCGAGCTGAAAACGGAACACAGCGCCGCCCTGCGCGCGGGCGCGGGCCTGCTGCTGTCGACGCATGGCCGCGATGGCGGCGCGGGCAGCCAGATGGATGCAAAGGAAGCGCTGGAACAAATCCGGCAAAGCCTGCAATTACAAACGTCGCTGGCCGAAACGGCGCACAAGCATCAGGCGCTCAAGCTGGCCATTCCCGAGGGGGTGGGGCAGCCGGCAGCGGCAACGCAGCCGGCTGCCGCGCCCGAGGCGGCCACCTTGCCCGCCATCGCGCAGATGGAACACAGCGCCACCGTCCTGGGCGCCACGGCCGACGGCCAGGCCGCGCATGCGGGACAGGGCCAGCAGCCATCGGGCGGCCAGGGCCAGGTCAGCGCCTACGCGGAACCGCATCTGCAATTGTCCAGCCCGTCCGGCATCGCCGCCACGACGCCCGCCAATGCCGTGCTCACGGCGGGCGGCAGCGCCAGCGTGACGGCCGGCGCCGACATCAACTTTGCTGCGCAGGGCAACAGCATGTATGCGCTGGGGAAAGGCATCAGCTTGTTTACCTACGGCAAGGCCAGCAACAAGGACAAGCCGAACCAGGAAACGGGCATCCGCCTGCATGCGGCCAGCGGCAAGGTCAGCAGCCAGAGCCAGTCCGATGAAACGCGGCTCACGGCGGACAAGGCCGTCACCGTCACCAGCACGGCCAAGAGCGTGGGCGTGGCGGCCAAACAGCACGTGCTGATGACGGTCCAGGGCGCCTACATCCGCCTCGAAGGCGGCAACATCATGCTGCACTGCCCCGGCAAGGTCGATTTCAAGGCCAGCATGAAGGAATTGACGGGGCCGGCGAGCAGCCAGCCCACCTTGCCGGCGATGCCGAATGCGGCCGACCTGGGCCGGGCAGTCGAACTGAACCTGCATTATGGCGATCTCGAGCCCGTCATTAACTCCCCCTACAAAATCACGTTCGCCAATGGCACGTCACTCAGTGGATTGCTCAACGACAAGGGCCATGCCCGCCTCGAAAACATTCCTCCCGGCGCGTATCACATTGAATATGGCGAGGACCAGCGCGACTGGGTGGCGCCCCCATTGGTTGCGGAGCCCCGTCTGCAGCAAGCGAGGCAGCAGCTGAAACAGGCATCCGCATTGCTGGACGCGGCCAGGAAAGCCAGTAAACCGGATCCCCAACCATGAGCCAGAACTTTGTCGATGAGATTGTAGAGTTTTTCAAGGACCTGATCCTGGGCGACTTCGAGGATGACCAGGGCAAGGCCGCCATGATCGTCGGCGGCGCCATTTCCCTGATCCCCGTGGTGGACCAGGTGATGGACGTGCGCGATGTCTCGGGCATGATCTACCGGGTCGGCAGGAAAGGCGTGTCACGGGCGACCCGCGACGACTGGGTCGATATGGCGCTGGCAGCGTTCGGCTGCATTCCGGAAGTTGGCAGCCTGTTCAAGACCATCATCAAACCCTTGCGCAAGTACCGCAAGGAAGCCGGCGCGGCGGTCGCGGGCGGCAATGTCATGATCGAAGCCATGCTGGGCAAGAGCAAGGGCGCCGCGATCAAATTCCTGAAAACCTTCCAGTGGGCGCAGAACACCCAGCTGGCGATCAGCACGGCCATGAGCGCGCTCGATAACTGCGTGGAATTGCTCGGCTACCTATCGACCAGCCATTGGTGGCTGCCGTCGGACTTGCAGCATTTGGCACGCGACATGAAGCCGCAAGTCGAAGCGGTGCGCGGCCCCCTCAAGGCCGGCATTGCGCAAGGCGCCAAGGCGCTGCAGGACTTGATCGAGGACATGCTGGGCGAAGACGCGTTATGGGCGGCAAAAAAAATCGCCGTCGCCGCCGGCACCGGCGCCAATACGGCGGCCAGGCACAATCACAAGCCCGGCAACACACATCCGCACAGCGCCAACGCCCAGTTCAAATCGCCCACGATCAGCACCGATAAAAAAACCAAAGGCGTGGATGCCAAAGCAAAAACCAAAGAACGGGACTCGCCGGGCAAGGGCAAGGAGCACAAACCCGTGGACGACTCGCACCGCCAGAGCAGCGACGGCGGCACCGCGCCGGTGAAGAATACGTCGCGGCCGATTCGCGAATTGCTGTCTGAAATCAAATTTGGGCCACGGGGACTGGTCGGTGAGCATATGGCCGACTATTACCATATGGATCATGTGCTCAAGAAAACAGGTGACTGGCCGCACGGCAACATCCAAGGTAAATGGCGCAGCAAGTATCCACGCATCGTCGGACCGGACAGCAAACACAAGCGCCCCACCGAACTGGTACCGGAAGACCTGGCCAAGGTGACACTGTCAGGCGTGGATACGATCTGGCAGACCGACACGACTACCTATCACTTCATCGAAGCCAAATTCACCGAGAGCGTGTACAGCCTGCACGGACGGATGAAAAAGAATATGGCAAATGGGAAAATCCCGCGTGCGCCGGCATCGTTAAATGACCGGCAGTTAACTTTATGGGCGTTGCTTGGGGAGCCTAAAAAGGGAACACAGATGGGAAAAAAATGGATTACCAAAAGCACGAATAATCCTGCAATGGTCACGTCCAGCAATTTCAAAAACCGCTGGGTATATCTGATGCTTGGAACTGCAGCCCTGACCAATCCATTTGTTACGGCAGCACATCCCACAGGAAAACTTAAATTAACGGCTGCACCGGGAATTTTCGAACACATGGAAGCCATATGGGAATTGATGAAATCAAACGATCATTACAATATAAAAATACATGACAAACACAAAAAAACGCATGGAATAACTGATGAATTTGACCATCTGGAAATTGATCGAGTAGCAGATTTGCGCGAAGTAGCGACAAAGTTATCTTCCGAAAAACCTGCGGGACAGGAAAAGCCCAAAGGCAAACAGGAAAAACCGAAGTCACCCAAACGAAAGCCTGGGAAATAAATGCATAACATTCCATTCCATGATCGCCGCCGTCAGCAATTCATTTACCAGGAACTGTATGAAAAAACACTGGAAAATTCGCTTGCCCTGATACAAGTCCAACAGAAAAATAAGGAATCGGCTGAATCCGCGGCAGATCTCAGCCTGGCTTACAATTTTTTGTATCTTGAGAATTTTTGGATTTGGCTACTGGATTACACTGCGGGCATGCCCATAGAGGATCTCGCACCACGCCTGGCTGGCATCGTGGACAAGTTTGCGGAGTGGAATGAAGTCGATCAAATCCATCAGAAGGAAATATTATCGGAATATCCTGAATATGGCCCGTATAAATATCGGGCAGCACCAAATTTCGGCGACCTTGCCGATTATGAAGATACTCTGCAATTACTAAGTATCGCCATATTATTGCGCGACCAGCGTTCGGTCAGTCGCATCATACGCATACTAAGCAGCCACCGTGGACAGGATGGTTTGTTCGAGGAGCTGATTAGCGCCTATGTGGAGGATGCGATCATGATCGATACTTGCGTACTTGGCAAGCCGTACGATATCTTGCTGCAGACAGTTTATGAAGATGATGAAAATTCGGCACGAAATTTACTGAAGAAGTATTTGAAACAATGGTACCCTGCAATGAAGGACCATCCTCGCTGGTACAACGGCCACCTCAGAATCAGCGATGAAGGCTACGCGCCATATTATGGTTATTGGGCATTTGAAGCAGCTGCAATGGCTTTTGTTTTCGACTTCGATGACAGCGACATAGACCATTTGGTCTATCCAAGAGACCTTGTTGACTATGCGCGCAAGTTACGTAAAGAAAATCGATATACGAGTATCGATGTGGAAGATGTGACAGGTATCCACCGTGTCGAAGGCGGCCAACCCTGCCCCCAAACCGGCTTCTGGGAAACCCCAGCAAAGCTACACAGCCGTAGCCATTTTGAGCAAGGCCAGGTCATGCCTGTCTTTGACGATGCGGCATACGGTGAAACCATCTGGCACTGGAGTGAAGAACAATAGCCAAATTCCATCTCGCACAGCCAGCGATTGGCCCAGCGCCGAGCTGCGTCGGCGCACGAGCCTTTGGAATTGCGCGCCAGCCGCCGCGAACCCTACCGTGACAGTCACGAGCGCGACACCTCTTTTTCAGGCTATGGGTCATGGGAGGCGGCGGCTATTGGCTGCCTGCCAGATATCCACGACAGCAGGTATCGCGATGCCCAATTCTATCCGGCAGACCTGACGGCCTTCTTCAGGCAGGCGCCCCTTGTCCAGGACCACGAAAGCATGCCAGCCTGTTCCGCCTGCGGCTAAGCTAGCGCCGTGTCGCCACCCGTCGACGCCTCTTTCGGCGGTACCCGCATCGCCTCTTTTACGCCGCCCAATTCCGGTTTTGACCCCTCATATCGCCAGTAAAGAAACTTCTTGCCTCGCTTCCCCATGAAATACTGGCGGTTTCGAGACCAGCGGCTGGCTTCGACAAAGCCGATACCGGAGTCACTCATCTGGTTCTTGAAACCCGCAACGGAATCATGCACATAACGATCGAAGAATTTGTCGAATAAAGTCCGCTCCGCCGCCGGCATCGACTTTCGGAGCTTGCCTTTCCAGGCATCGTAGATCGCATCTTCCAGCGGTTCCGTCGCACTACGGAAAAAGCCTGTCTTCTTTTCTGCGATATTCTGCACGTCGCGCTCCCATTCGCTGTCCGTCGTGGTCATGTACTTGTCCGGCGTGGCATACATGACGGATTGTCCCTTGGCGATGATGGCTTCGCGTTCCTTGCGCGCCGCGCGCTGGCGTTCCGTGCGCCCCCAGCGCCAGTGATAGTAATTGTTCATGTGGCTGATGACCTGCTTCTCGAGCTGCTTGTCTGTGCCGACGTGCTTCATGTAGGTGTCGAAGCAGGCCTGCAATTCGCTGCTGATGTTAAACAGCGAGCCGTAATCGCGCAGCACTTCTTCCGGCGACTTGAACGGCACCCCGGCAGCAAATGCCGACAGATACATATTGCATAGCGGAATGCGCGACAGCTCGTTTGAACGCCCTTCCTGATTCATGTCGTCATAACCGCCGCCCACGTCGGAGTGCGCCCCCGGATAGAGGGTTTCCCGGCAGTTCGAGTCAGTGGTTTGATCAATGCGGACCGAATCCGATGGAAATTTCTCCCGCACTTCATGCGCAGCCACATAATGCTCGCAAAAGCGCACATACGGCGGTATGCGCAGATCGGATGCCCATTCCGCATGGCCGCCCTCGTCCGCCATATACATCACGCCCCCCCAGACAGGTCCCAGGTAATATTTGAGATTCGATTCGAGGCGGCTGCCGCCAAAGCCCACCGATGCCACCGTATCGAAAATGCCGAGGAAGTAAATCACCAGGCGGGGCTGGATAAAGCCGCCACTTCTGGTCCAGATCAGCCCATCGCCTTGCTGGTAGCACTGCGCAGCCAGTTGGCGCACGAAGCCCCGCGCCTGAGCCGCACCCCGGCTGAAGCCAAAAACCGCAACATTGATCTGATTCACATGCGGCATGTGTTTATCCACCCGCATCTTCAGCTCCTTCAGCATCCAGCTGATCCGGGCCTGCCCCTTTGCGGCGGACGCCATGCCGAGCGCCTTGTCGATGCCATCGCCGCTGTCTTGAATCTCCGGAAACGGCGTGCCGACCCCTGGCGCATAGATCGCGTAGGTCTGGCTTTTATCGTCTTCGGCCTTATGGGCAAATTTTCCCAGTTTCGCGATATTGCTGTACTTTTCACTCGACGCAGCCAGGGAACCATTGCCATCTTTTTTGAAATTATTGCCAGTCCCGTCAAAAAAACAGCTGATCCAGACGGGCTTTCGGCAATCGGACGCCTTCGCACTGTTTTCCAGTCCCTTGCGATAAATTCCTCGGGCAATCCGTTCGCTTTTCGTGACGTCGCTAAGCCGGCGTATCGTTGGTTTGCTCATGGTCTATTCCCTGTGAGGTGTGCGGGGTATGCCAAAAAACGGATTTTCAATTTCCTGCTTGCAGAACTGGCCCTGGGGAAGGCGCGTGGCATGCAGTTTCACCTGCTCGGCATTAAGCGGCGATTGCGTCTTGAATGTGCCCAGATGTGCCTGGACTGTGCCATCGGCCAGGAAGTGAAACAGCACGATGCTCGGGCGCTCTGGCCCTTTGGCGGGCAGGATGTCGACGGTTGCCTGGCACCAGCGGCTTCCAGGAGAACTCTGCCTGGAAGTGCGTTCGTCATAGTCAGCGCTCGATTTTCCATCGTGGTAGCTGGTATCGAACACCACGCTCCAGACCACCCGCACTCTGAGCGGCTTGTCCTCGGGACCGTCCCAGATAAAACAGCAATTGCCGCTACTGAAACTGACTTTTTCGCCATTGTCCATGTCCGCTTCGCTCGCGTCGCGGAAAAAAATGGAACCGCCGCTGGGCGCTTCATCGATATTGAAGGGAAGTGACATCCCCTTGAAGGCGATGGAATAAATATCGTAGGGCGTGTAGTTGTATGAGGTGGTGGTGAAGGTTTTCTCGCTTAATGCCTGCTGCAGCCGCTCTTCCTTTTCCCGGGAATTGCAGCCAACCAGAATAAATATGAGCACGACGATAGAGGTCAATTTTTTCATGTCTGGATCGCCTTCATGCGCGGGTCGCGGAATTGTCTTCGAGTGCAGCCCATTGCCCGGGACTCCAGGCCAGGATACGGTCGCTGAATGACTGCGCCGTTCCTGCGGCCTGCAGGGCGATGGCGGCGGGCGGGGCCAGATGAAAATCGGCGCCGAACATGAGCGCCAGCATGCAATAGCTTTTCAAGTCCGTGGCCGAACTCAATCCATGGGCTTGCGCCCGGCCCAGTTGCTGGAAAAAAAAGTCGTAGCGCTGATCCAGCGGCAAGACATCGAGCGCCTGCGCCTCATCGTTCTCGATTTGCTTCATCACCATGTACGGCAATGTTCTATTCATCAGTTCGACATATTGATGTTCTGTCAAGGACATCGGTTCGCTTCCCATGGGTGCGGGCGCCGCACTCCGATCACCGAGTACGGTTTGCGGCCGCCCACGTGCGTCCAGATACAGCCATCCTGTAATGTCTGCGAGCGCCGCCTTGCGCTGCGCCGGTTCCAGCACGTCCAGCCAGTGCGGCAGGACAAGGGGATCGTAGTAACGCATGATCCACTCGGTACCGTCATCGTGCACCACGTCGGTCAGCCAGGTCAGCCGTTCCAGCAATGGCGGCAGGGGCTGGTCCGCAACAATCAGCGACATGAAATGGGCGCTGCCGGCCGTGCACAGCAATTTGGCGAGCAAGGGACATTGCCCGCCTCGTATATGCCGCAGCAATATCGGACCAGCGTACATGGCGTCCGGCCTGGCCGATTCGCCCAGCAGAAAATACAGCTCGACGCTGTGATCGCTGGGCAAGCTGATACGGGCCAAGCCATCGAACTTGGCACCGTCAATCAGGCTGCAGAGGGCCATGTCCTTGTCAAAAGTGGGGTTATGGAGCAGCGCCAGCAACTGCAAGCCGCACGCGTTGTCGGTCATGGCTACTCGCCCTTCGCGGCAAAGGGCGAGCCGCTCCTGGCCGCATTTAACAGACATTCCAGGCATATACTGCGCGGCATGACCGGCAGTGGATAGCTTTCGCGCTGCGGCCCGCTAAAACTCTTCTTGCCGGCATGCACCGTGATCTTGCCCGGGCACTGGATGATGATATTGCCGCCCTCGAGCGTGATATTCGCCCCGCCCGCCGTCGACAGGCGGATGCTTTTTGCCGCCGCCCAGTCGATGTGCGCCGTGGCGCTGACCACATGGACGTCGTCGCGCGCCTGCACCTTGAGCACGTCCGCCTGCGCCTGCAGGTCGATGGCTTGTTTGGCGGCGATCAGCTGCAGGCCGATATTGTCCTCGCCCGCCTTGACCACGCCGCCCAGGGTGCCGATGGCCTGGCCCGCGTGCACGCGCAGCTGGCCGCCACCGACAAATTGCGTATCGAGTCCGCTCATCAGCGACACGGTTTCGCCGTTCGCCAGCTGGATGTCCTTGCCGGCCAGCACGCCCAGCCCCGCGCGGGCGGCGATGGCGATGATGGCGTCGCTGCTGTGCGGCAGCTTGTCGTCGCCGGGACTGGTGGGCTTGGCGGCCGCGTCGCGCCTGGCGGCGGCCGTATCGTCCTGGCTCAGCATGCCCGAGGCTGTCGTCAGGAACGCGGCCAAGGGCGCCGCCTTCTCGTCGAGCACGCTGGCATCGGCCCTGGCCGCGCCGAGATGGCCCGCATAGGCCACGGTCTCGTGCGTGACGGCGGCGGCGCTGAAGGTTGCACCCAGCTTGGCCGCCTGCTTGAGCAAGACCATGCCGGGCGCATTGTCGCCGGCCGGGTCGCGCGCCTGCGCGTCGTGGTTGACGAGATAACTGGAGATCAGGAGTCCGGCACCGGCCCGCACGGCGCCGTAATCGTCGGTGCGCAGCTCGGCGCCCGTGCCGCGCAGGCTGCCCCGGTAATTGTCGGCCGCATGCACCAGGTGGCCCAGATTGAGTTCGCTTGCGCCATGGCTGCTCTTGAGCTGGATGCGGCCCTGCTGGTCCGTGTCGTCGAACAGCAGCTGGTTGTAGCCGGCACCGGCGCCGGCGCCGCCGAATTCCTTGCTGCGGATGCCCCATTGCGCCGCGCCGTTGCGGTGGCTGGCGGCGCCGCCCGCCGCGCCATGCCACAAGGGACTGTTGCCGCCCGCCACATTGCCCTGCGCCGACGGGACGTGGTCGCGCGCGGGGTCGAATACGCCCGCATCGGACGGCTGATCGGCCACGCCGCCCGGGGTCGGTGCGACACCGCCCTCGCCCTGTCCGTTGTACAGGGCGCCGACGATGATGGGGCGGTCGATATCGTTTTCCAGGAATTGCACCAGCACTTCCTGGCCGATGCGCGGCAGAAACTGGCTGCCCATGCCGCCGCCGGCCGAACGCTGCGCCACGCGCACCCAGCAGGTGGCATTGCCGTCCTGCTGCCAGTGAAAGCGGATGCGCACCCGGCCCAGCCTGTCGCAATGGATCTCGCTGCCGCCGCTGGCGCGCGCGCCGCCATCGGGCCCCACCACGATGGCGCTCTGGCTGCCGAAGGCCGTGGGTTTCGGGTGATGGCGCAGGTCGCCGCCGTCTTGCGCCGGGCGCCACGGCGTATCGGCCGCGATCGCTTCAATATGGTTGGCATAGCCGCTCTCGGCCGCCTGCGCGATCACTTGCTGGAAATGCGCGATATCGCCCGGCGCCAGCGCCTGGTCCATCAAGCCTTCCTGCAGCAATTCGGGAATGGGGCCGAACAGTTCGGCCAGCCCCTGCCGGGCCGGCGCCGGCAGGTTGTTGACGCCCACGCTGCACACGCGCAATACGACCAGGGTGGGCGCCTCGTCGCCCTCTTGTTGCAACGGCCCCTGCGTCAAGGTAAAACGGGTGCCGGCGCGCAAGGTGCGCACGGTGGAGCGCGCCTCCCAGCGTGCGCTGCGCGCTTCGATCGCCTGCATCTGCAGCAAGGCATAGCGGGCCGCCTGGGCCGCATCGGCATAAAAATACTGGCCCGGCGCATCATAGCTTTCCAGCGCCATGGCATTCTTGCCGCCGGGCGCCAGGCGCGTGGGCACGCTGGCGCTGACGGCTTTCTTGGCCTTGTAATCGTAGCTGAGGACGGTCGCTATCGAGGTGCTCAGCGCCCGCCCACGGCGCAGCGCCTGGATCGCATCGGCCTGCTCCATGGCCCGCGCGCCGTGGAAGCGCAAGCCGCCGCCGGCCGCACTGCTGGCGTCTTCCGGCACGGCGCTCAGCGTGCTGCTGTCGGCAAACAGCACCAGGCAGTGGCCGCCCTCCTGTTCTTCGAAACGCCAGGCCAGCCCCTCTTCGGCCAGCAGGCGGCTGACGAAGGCCAGGTCCGATTCGCGGTACTGGCAGCAATAGCTGCGGGGCGAAGCCTGCTGCATGAACGGGCCCGTGTCGTCGCTCCAGCGCCAGACGGCCTGCGGCGCGTAGGCGGCGAAGACGCTTTCCACAATCTCGGTCACGCTCTTGTCTTGCCACACGCGGCTGTTGCGCGCCTGGCTCAGCAGCCACAGCCACGGCGTCAGGCGCAGCCGGAAACGGGCCAGGCCCCCTTCGCTGCCCAGCATGGCTGCTGCGCTGACATAGCCGCTGAACGCGGCGCGGCTGCCGTCGGCCAGGCTGGCCTGCAAGGTGGCCGGCTGGCCCAGCAGCGGCGCCAGCGCCAGGTTGGCATCTGTGGACAGCACGATGATGTCGCGCGCGCCCACGCCTTGCACCTGCTCGTCGGAAGCAAACGCTTCCACCAGCAATCCGGCCGCCGTGTCGCCGCCATCGCCGCCCAGGACCAGTTCATACAGCCGCGTCACGCTGCTGAAACCGGCCAGCGACGCGCCGACCTGCGTGGCCTGGTCGGTGCGCGCAGCGCTCATGCGCCGGCCTTTGCGGCGGACCTGGCCGCCTTGCATTGGGGATTGCCGGCGCCGCGGCCCTTGCACACGCGTTCGCGGCACGCGTCGGCCGCCGCGCGCTTCAAGCTCGCGCATTGCTGCAGCTGGGATCGCAGGCTGGCGGGCGGGGCGGGAACGGCTTGCGCGTGCGCCACGAGTGCCGCCAGCAAGGCGACATCGCTTTCTTCCTCGCGGCTGGTGGACGCTGCCGCCTCGGCCTTGGCGGCCGGTTTTTTGGCCGGCGGGTGGGCTGCCTTGGGCACGCTTTTGGCTGGCGTTTTGGCGGGCGTCTTGGCTGGCCGCGCGGCAGGCGCCGACGGCGTTTCCAGGGCCTTGCTCAGCATATCGGCGGGAGGCGTGGCGGCAGGGGGACGGGCTGGCGCGGCAGTCAGCATGTCATTCAGGCTCTGCCGCGGCGCCGGGTCGATGGCGGCCGGCGCCTCATCGTGAATGCGGGCCGCTGCGGGCGGCGCGGGCGGGACAGTGGCGGCGGCCGGCAAGGCGGCC
>NZ_WFLL01000080.1:0-12782 GCF_009208755.1 Janthinobacterium sp. FT14W
TGCTGGCGTGGCTGGGCGTGGCGGCTGGCGGCGGCCTGCTGGCCGCGCAGACGGATGCCTGGCAGGGCGCGCGCGCCCTGCGCGCCGACTACCGCACGGCCACGGGCGAGCGGCGCGAGGTGGTGCTGGACGATGGCAGCGTGCTCAATCTGAATACGGGATCGGCCGTGAACGTGCGCTTCGACGGCGAGCGCCGCCTGATCGAACTGCTGGCCGGCGAAATCCTCGTCGTCAGCGGCCGGGGCGCCGGCAGCGCCGCGCCGCTGGAAGTGGCCACGCGCGAAGGCCTGGTGCGCGCGCTGGGCACGCGCTTTGCCGTGCGCCAGCAGGAGGGCTACAGCACCGTGGACGTGTTTGAAAGCGCCGTTGAAATCCGTCCCCGCGACGGCGGCGGCACGCCCCTGCTGCTGGCGGCCGGGCGCGGCGTGGCCTTTTCCCGCCATGCGCCGGACGCGCCGCACGCCATCGATGCGTATGCCGATGCCTGGTCGCGCGGACAGTTGATCGTCGACGACGTGACCCTGGGCGATTTCCTGGCCGACCTGGCCCGCTACCGCCCCGGCGTGATCGACTGCGCGCCGGCAGTGGCGCAGCTGCGCCTGTCGGGCGTGTTCCCGCTGGCCGACACGCAGCGCATCCTGAACATGCTGCCCCATTCGCTGCCGGTGCAGGTGCGCAGCCGCACGCGCTATTGGGTGACGGTCGAACCGGCGCCATAGCACGCTGCGCAAAAAATATCGGCCATCCGGCTGCCCGTTTTTCGTTCTCGCGGCACCTACAGAGTAGGGCGCCTGTTTTTAGCGTCTCATGACGCCATTTTTCAGGATTTTCATGCAACAGGTTACACATATTGTCAATTTCGCATCACTCCGTCCTCAGCGGCATCCGCTGGCGCTGGCCGTGACGGCCTTGTGCCTGGCCGCCGGCACCCAGGCGCTGGCGCAGCAGGCGCCAGCCGCCCCTGCCGCCGAGCAAACCATGGGCGGCGTGTCCGTCACGGCGGGACGCGATACGGCGACGGAAGGCAGCGGCTCCTACACGACGGGCGTGAGCAATACGGCAACCAAACTGAATCTGTCGCTGCGCGAGACGCCGCAGTCGGTCAGCGTGCTGACGCGCCAGCAGATCGACGACCTGGGCATCACCACCCTGGACGACGCCGTGCAGTCGATCACGGGCCTGGTCATGCAGAAGGGTAACTTTACGGGCGATTCGGGCAGTTTCAGCGCACGGGGATTTCCAATTGATAACATCCTGTTCGATGGCTTGCCCACCAGCCTGGGCGCGAATGGCACCTTCAATGGCGACAATGACGACCTGGCCATCTATGACCGCATCGAGGTGGTGCGCGGCGCCACGGGCTTGACGACGGGCAGCGGCACGCCCGGCGCGGCCATCAACCTGGTGCGCAAGCGCCCGACGGCCATGCCGCAGGCATCATTCTCGGCCAGTATCGGCAGCTGGAGCAACTACCGGCTGGAAGCCGATGCGGCCAATGCGCTCAACGAGGCGAAGACCCTGCGCGGGCGCATCGTCGCGACGCTGCAGGACAAGCGGGACTACGTCGATGTGCTGCATGGCCGCAATCACCAGCTGTACGGCATCATCGAAGCGGACCTGCGTCCCGACATCGCCCTGACCGTGGGCGCGCATTACCGCAAGACCGATAACGACGGCGTCACGACGGGCGTGGTCACGGCCGCCGACGGCAGCTTCCTGAACCTGCCCCGCTCCACCTACCTGGGCACGGACTTCGACGGCTGGCGCCAGACCGATCAAACCATCTTCGCCGAACTGGAACACCGCTTCGGCAACGGCTGGAAGGCCAGGCTGGCGGCCACGCGCAAGACGCGGGAGATCGACACGACGTTTTCCGGCATCAGCCGCCGCGGCGACACCCTGCGCTTCAATTCGCAAAGCTACCGCGCCGAAGTGGCCAATACCAGCTATGACGCGTATGCCGGCGGCAGCTACAGCCTGTTCGGCCGCCAGCACGAGCTGACGGTGGGCGCCAGCCACCGCCGCGCGTCGAAAAACAGCTATGGCGGCTGGGCGCCGTACAGCTGGAAAGAGAGCGCGCCCGTGATCGATCCCTACCACTGGGATGCGGGCAGCGTGGCGCGCCCCGCCATCGATTACGCGCAGTGGCGCACGGCCAGCATCACCGAGCAAAGCGGCGTGTATGCGGGCACGCGCCTGCGCCTGGCCGATCCGCTGTCGCTGGTGCTGGGCGGGCGCCTGAGCTGGTACAAGGACGACGCGGGCTACTCGGTGGCGCGCGAATTCACGCCGTATGCCGGCGTCGTGTATGACCTCGACAAGCAGCATTCCGTGTACGCCAGCTGGACCGAAATCTTCCAGCCGCAGGCGGCCACGGACGCCAAGGCGCGGCCCTTGAAGCCGATCAGCGGCACCAACTATGAAACGGGCGTGAAGGGCGAATACTTTGGCGGCGCGCTCAATGCCAGCGCGGCCGTGTTCCAGATCCGCCAGCAAAACCGCGGCGTGGACGACCTGGCCGGCCCGAATCCCTGCCCCGGCAGCACCTGGGGCTATTGCCAGCGCGCGTCGGGCGAAGTGCGCAGCGAAGGCGTGGAACTGGACGTGGCGGGCGCGCTGACGCCGGACTGGCAGCTGTCGGCCGGCTATACCTATGTGAAGGCGCATTTTGCGCGCGACAGCGATCCGGCCAATATCGGCAAGGATTTCAACAGCCGCTATCCGCGCCAGCAGCTCAAGCTGGTCACCAGCTACCACCTGTCGGGCGCGGCGCAGGGCTGGCGCGTCGGCGCCTCGGTGTACGGGCAGGGCGCGACCGAGTCGAGCGACGGTACCTACCATCTGCGCCAGGGCCGCTATGCGATCGTGGGCTTGAACGCGGCCTGGCAGGTCGACAGCCGCGCCGAGCTGCACCTGAACGTCAACAACGCGCTCGACAAGCACTATTACCAGAGCATCTATTCCGATGTCTTCGGCAACCTGCCCGGTGCGCAGCGCAACCTGATGCTGACCTTGAATTACAAGCTGTAACTTATTGAATTTACATTATCTATCTTGATGAAGGATGCATGGCTTATGGAAGTGCAGTTGAATCTGGCCCGCGATGGCGTGAACCAGCGCAGGGCAGCGGGAGCGCCGCGATGATGAAATCGGCCAACATGATGTTGTTCTCGCGCGTGCTCGCCGCCGTCCTTGGCGGCTATGCGCTCACGTCCGGCGTGGCCGTGCTGCTGTCGGCCGTGCTGCCGCTGTCGCGCGCCGAAGCCGTGCTGACGGCCACCCTGAGCGCGTTTGTCGTCTACACCTGCGCCGTGATCTGGGTCTTTGCCGTGCAGGACCTGCGCCGCGCCTGGCTCGGCATGCTGCTGCCGGCCATCGTCTGCGGCGGCATCGGCATGCTGCTGTCGCGAGGTGCCGCATGAACGCCGTCAAGGTAGACAAGGTGGCCAAGACGCCGCAGCAGGGCGGCCTGCGCCAGGCCATGGCCTGGCTGCATACGTGGAGCGGACTGTGGATTTCCTGGCTGCTGTTCGCCATCTTCCTGACCGGTTCCCTGGCCGTCTTCGACGATCCGATCGGCCACTGGATGACGCCCGAACACGCTTTGGCCGAGGCGGCGCATGCGAACGATCCGCCGCTGCCCAAGGTCACGGACCGCGCGCACCGCCTGGAACTGGCGCTCGACTTCATGGCCAAGGAGCACCCGAAGGCGGACATGTGGGAAATCTGGCCCGTGCAGCGCCCCGGCCACGGCTTGTCCGCCTACTGGTTCCAGCCCGGCGGCGGCTATGGCTCGGCGGACCTCGACCCGCTGACGGGCGCCGTCATCGAGCATGCGCGCGAGGCGACGGAGCGCGAAACCATCGGCGGCCACCATTTCGTCGATTTCCACTACGAGCTGCATGCGGGACGCATCGGCGTATGGATCGTCGGCATCACCACCATGATCATGCTGGTGGCGCTGGTGAGCGGCGTCATCACGCACAAGCGCATCTTCAAGGACTTCTTCACCTTTCGCCCGGCCAAGGGCCAGCGTTCGTGGCTCGACGCGCATAACGCGGTGGCCGTGCTGACCTTGCCGTTCCAGTTCATGATCGCCTATACGGGCCTGGCGTTCTACAGCGACGACTATGTGCCGGCGCCCGTGGTGGCGCAATACGGCGCGGACCATGGCAAGCAAGCCTTCCTGAGCGACTGGAACGACTCGGGCAAACCCGCGCGCATGGGCCAGCCGCTGGCCATTCCATCGCTGGAACCGTTCGCCCTGCGCGCCGAACAGGCCATCGGCCAGGAAATCCGCGCCGTGGTGCTGGACAACCCGAACGACGTCTCCATGCGCGTATGCATGTATGGCTGGAATGAAGAGACGGAGACGCTGCAGCGCATCAGCGCCAACACGGGCATGGCCTGCTATGCGCTGGCCACGGGCGAGCAGATCGCCGTGCGCGCGCCGGGCGAGTCGAACACGGGCGGCGCGGGCCTGACGCGCGTCGTCATGTCGAACCTGCACATGGCCGGCTTCGGCGGCACGCCCATGCGCTGGCTGTACTTCCTCTGCGGCCTGGCCGGCACGGCCATGATGGGCACGGGCGCGATCCTGTTCATGGTCAAGCGCCGCCAGCGCGCGGGCGGCGAGTTCGGCGCCTGCACGCAGCGCGTGTACCGCGTCATCGAATGCCTGAACGTGGCGGCCATTGCAGGCCTGGCGATTGCCTGCGCCGGCTTCCTGTGGGCGAACCGCCTGATCCCCGTCGGCATCGAGCACCGCGCCGGCTGGGAAGTGCGCGCCTTCTTCGGCGTGTGGTTCGTGATGCTCGTGCATGCCTGCCTGCGCGGGGAAAAACGCGCCTGGATCGAACAATTGTGTGTGCTGGCCGCCCTGTGCCTGCTGCTGCCCGTGCTGAACGTGCTGAGCACGGGCGACAACCTGGCGGCGCAGATCGCGCGCGGCGACTGGGAAAGCGCGGGCGTGGAACTGGCCAGCATGGCCTTTGGCCTGCTGGCCGCCTGGGGTGCGTGGAAAGTCCACCAGCGCAAGGAAAAACCGCTGAAGAAGGCCGCCGGCAAGGAAAGCCCGGCGCCATCGGCCAGCCTGCAAATCAATACGGAAGGACAGTCATGATCAATACCATCCTGTGCGCGCTGGGCCTGGCGTATGCGGGCATGGCCAGCCTGTCGCTGGCGATGGACCGCCATCACGGCCAGGTATGGGGGCGCGACGCGGCGCCGAACGTGCGGCGCGCGCTGCAACTGGCGGGCACCATCCTGCTGGCGCTGGCCATCTGGCCCTGCGTGGCCGGCTGGAGCGCCACCGTCGGCGTGGTCGCCTGGCTGGGATTCCTGTCGGCCGGCGCGCTGCTGGTGGCCCTGCTGCTGCCGTATGCCCCCCGCTTGCTGTTTCGTAGTTCCCTGCTGGCAGCCGTCGCCGCGCTGGCAGGGCTTGTGATGTTCCTGCGGTGAAGTACACCGCCATTTTCAAGGATAGACCGATGCACTTTTCACGTTTGGCGACACCGTTTTATTTTACCTGCAACCGCAAGGCGGCTTCCTGATGGCGGCCCGCCTGCCTTCCCGCCGCGCCCGCATCCTGGGCGGCGCGGTCTTGCTGGCGCTGTTCGGCGCCGGTGCATTGTGGGCCACGCGGGGCCCGGCCACCGTGTTCGACACGGTGCCCGTCAAGCGCGGCAATATCGAGGCCAGCGTCACGGCCATCGGCACCCTGCAGCCGCAGACCTATGTCGACGTGGGCGCGCAGGTGTCGGGCCAGATCACGCGCCTGCACGTGCAGCCTGGCAGCGCCGTGGAAAAAGGCCAGCTGCTGGCCGAGATCGACCCCAGCGTGCAGCAAGCCACGGTCGATGCGGGCCGCGCCGCCCTGGCGGGATTGCGCGCGCAGCTGGCCGACCAGCAGGCGCAGCACCGCCTGGCGGGCCAGCAGCACGGGCGCCAGAAGCAGATGGCGAAGTTCGACTCCACGCCGCTGGCCGACCTGGAAACGGCCGAAGCCACCCTGGCCTCGGCCGGTGCCAAGATCGACCACCTGAAGGCGCAGATCGACCAGACCCAGGCCAGCCTGAAGGCGGACGAGGCGCGCCTGGGCTATACGCGCATCTACGCGCCCATGGCCGGCAAGGTGGTGGGCCTGGACGCGAAGGAAGGGCAGACCCTGAACGCGACGTACCAGACGCCGAACATCCTGCGCATCGCCGACCTGTCGGCCATGACGGTGTGGACGGAAGTGTCGGAAGCGGACGTGCGCCGCGTGCGCCCGGACATGCCCGTGTACTTCACCACCCTGGGCGGCGACCAGCGGCGCTGGAGCGGCAAGGTGCGGCAGGTGCTGCCGGCGCCGCCGGTGCCCGGCGGTTCTGCCGCCGGCACGGCACTGGCGCCGTCGACCAGCAAGGTGATTCTGTATACAGTGCTGTTCGACGTGGATAACGCCGATGGCGAACTGATGCCGCAGATGACGGCGCAAGTGGTGTTTGTCACGGCCGCGGCAAACAATGTGCTGGCCGTGCCCTTGCCGGCCCTGAAGCCGTCCACCGGGGAAGGCGCGAAGCCGGGGCAGTTCACGGCCCGCGTGATGGATGCCGATGGCAAGGTCGATACGCGCGCCGTCACCGTGGGCGTGCGCAACCGCCTCAGCGCGGAAGTGCTGCAAGGCTTGCGCGAAGGCGAATTGCTGGTCACGGGCGAACAGCCGGCCGGCAGCGGCAGCAGCAGGTTCCAGTTATGAGTGCCATGAGCGAGGCCGTGTCGCTGGGACCGGCGGGGCAGCCGGAGCAGCCGCCCCTGATCCAGTTGCAGGGCATCCGCAAGCGCTACGGCGGCCATGACGGCGCGCCGGCCGTGGAAGTGCTGCGCGGCCTGACCCTGTCCATCGGCGCCGGCGAATTCGTCGCCATCGTGGGCGCGTCCGGTTCCGGCAAATCGACCCTGATGCACCTGCTGGGCTGCCTGGACCGGCCCAGCGACGGCACCTACCGCTTCGCGGGCCAGGACGTGGCCAGCCTGAACCCCGATGAACTGGCGTGGCTGCGGCGCGAAGCGTTCGGCTTCGTCTTCCAGGGCTACCATTTGATCGCCACCGAATCGGCGCGCGAAAACGTGGAAGTGCCGGCCCTGTACGCAGGCATGCCGGCCAGCGCCCGCCACGCCCGCTCCGAAGCGCTGCTCAAGCGCCTGGGTCTGGGCGAGCGGCTCGACCACCGGCCGAACCAGTTGTCCGGCGGGCAGCAGCAGCGCGTGTCGATTGCGCGCGCCCTGATGAACGGCGGGCGCATCATCCTCGCGGATGAACCGACGGGAGCGCTCGACAGCAGCAGCGGCGCCGAAGTCATGGCCCTGCTGGGCGAGCTGGCCGATGCGGGCCACACCATCATCCTCATTACGCATGACCGCAAGGTGGCGGCCCAGGCGCGCCGCGTGATCGAGATCCGCGACGGCGAAATCATCGAAGACTCGGGCGCCGTCGCCATTGCCGCCACGTCGACGGCCCTGCCGCCGCTGGACATGTTGCGCGCCGCCCATGACACGGGCGCCTCGCTGGGCACGGAATTGCTGGACGCGGCGCGCGCCGCCTGGCGCGTGCTGTGGATCAACCGTTTCCGCACGGGCTTGACCCTGCTGGGCATCATCATCGGCGTCGCGTCCGTGATCGTCATGCTGGCCATCGGCCTGGGCACGCGCCAGCAGGTGATGGCCCAATTGGGGGCGTTCGGCTCGAACCTGCTGTACATGGCGTCGCGCGGCGAAAGCTCGCGCATCCCCGGACGCAGCATCACCCTGGCCGACCTGGATGCACTGAAGGATGTGCCGGGCATTTCCCACGTGCTGCCGAATGTCACCGGCAACAAGGTGATACGCCACGGTAACCTCGACGTGCAGACGTATGTGCGGGGCACGGGGCCGGCCTTGCCGCAGATCCAGACCTGGCCCGTGGCCAAGGGCGGCTTCTTTACCGAGGAAGACGAGCGCGAGATGGCCACCGTGGCCGTGCTGGGCGCGCACCTGGCGGAAAAGCTGATGCCCGACGTGCCCAACCCCGTTGGGCAGAGCATCCTGATCGGCAACGTGCCGTTCCAGGTGATCGGCGTGATGAGCGCGAAGGGCGCGCTGACGGGCGAGAAGGATGAAGACGACGTGCTGCTGCTGCCGTTTTCCACGGCCGGCATCCGCGTCTTCGGCCAGCGCGAGCCGACGTACACGGTGATGGCGGTGGACGACGTCAAGCGCGTGACGGAGGTGGAGGCGGCGGTCGACGCCACCATGTTCGAGCGCCACCGCATCCGCGACTACGGCATCAGCAACGCGGCCGCGTCGATTGCCGCCGAAGCGAAGACGCAGGACAACATGACCATGATGCTCAGCCTGATTGCCGCCGTCTCCCTGGTGGTGGGCGGCATCGGCGTCATGAACGTGATGCTGATGACGGTGCGCGAGCGCACGCGCGAGATCGGCATCCGCATGGCGACGGGCGCGCGCCGGCGCGACATCCTGCGCCAGTTCCTCACCGAAGCCGTGCTGGTGTCGGTGGTGGGCGGCGTGGCCGGCATCGTTGCCGGCGTGACGGTGGCGGCCCTGCTGCTGGTGTGGAATGTGCCGGTGATCTTTTCGCTGAGCGCCGTCGGCGGCGCGTTCGCCTGCGCCGTGGTGACGGGGCTGGTGTTTGGCTTCATGCCGGCGCGCAAGGCATCGGGACTCGACCCCGTGGTGGCGCTGGCGGGACAGTAGCTGCCGGCGCCGGTGCCGGCCCTTGCCGCCTCCGGGCAAGGGCCGGCCGCCGGCAAAAAAATGTTGCCCTGGCTCTAACACGCGGTACTATCTCCCCATAATAAAAAAGCCGTGTCTTATGCCCTGGCGGGCACATACCAACCACCACAGGAGAACCCGATGCAGAAAAAAACCACCTTGAAGACCGGTATCGCCGCCGCCCTCGTGCTGGCGTTCGGCATGGGCGCCGCCCAGGCGCAGGAAGTCGTGCGCCTGGGGAATTTGAAATTCGCCCATTACGGCGCCGTGTCGTACATCAAGGAAATTGCGCCCAAGTGCGGCATCAAGGTCGAAGAGCATGTCTTTGCCAAGGGCCTCGACGTGATGCAGGCGATTATCGCCGGCGAGCTGGACGTGGGAGCGACGGCGTCCGAGGCGGCCATTTCCGGCCGCGCCGGCGGTGCGCCCATCTATGTGGTGGCCGGTTTTGCCAAGGGCGGCGCGCGCCTGGTGGCGGGGGCGGGACAAAAGATTGCCAGCGTCAAGGAGCTCAAGGGCAAGCGCGTGGGCGTGACGCGGGGCGGCATCCAGGAAGTGCTGCTGCTGGCCGAGCTGGCGCAGGCGGGCCTGACGTATTCCGAAACCAAGGGCAAGGATGTGCAACTGGTGTTCCTCGCCTACGCCGACTTGAACCAGGCGCTGATGGGCAAGAATATCGACGCCATGATGCAGTCGGAGCCGCAATCGTCGCAGGCGATCAACAAAGGTTTCGGCACCGAAGTCATCAAACCGTACGACACGCCGATCGGCGAACCCGTGCGTACCATGGTGATGACGGAAAAATTCTACAAGGAACGCCGTCCCGTGGCGGAAAAATTCATGCGCTGCTTCGTGGAGGCGACGAAAACCTTTATTGACAGCAAGGCGATGGCGGAAAAGTATGTGCGCGAAGTGGTGTTCCGCGGCCAGATCACGAAGGACGATTTCGACGACGCGATCAGCAATTCGCCATATTCGTTTGACATCTCGCCCGAGCATATCCAGGTGACCACCGATGTGATGGTGAAGACGGGCGTGGGCCGCATGAGCAAGCCGCCCGTGGCCAGGGACTGGGTCAAGACGGACTTGCTGGAGCAGGCGAAAAAGAGCCTGAATGTGAAGTAAATCAGCCAAACCATGAAAAAACCTCCGCCCGGCGATGGTGCGGAGGTTTTCTTATGCCGGGCGGCCTTAGCGGGCGTTAAAGCCCATCCAGCCCTTTTCCGTCTGCCGGAAGCTCAGCGTGTAGATGCGCGTCAGTTCATCGCCTTTCTTCAGCTGGCGGTTGATGATGGCGCCGTAATTGTCCAGCACGATCTGGTCCGCCCACTGCAGCAGGTTCTCGAAGCGCTCGGCCGTCATCGCCGCCTGACGGGCCAGCAGCGGCGCGGGAATCGCCTTCTTTTCCTGCTCCTGTGCCCAGAATGCGCGGAAAGCCTTGTTTTCGCCGCCCATGCCGCGCGCCATCAGGCCCAGGCCCATGGTCATGCCGGCGGAACTGTCCGTCTTTGCCTGCGCTTCGAGCTTGTCGGCCACGTCGGCCAGCAATTCCAGGTAACCCACCTTGGCGCGCAGGATGGCGGAGCCCTTGATGTCGTATTGTTGTTCGTTCTCTTTCCAGCCGTTCAGCTTTTCCAGCTTGGCGATGTCGAAGTAATCCTTGTACAGATCGTAGTTCTGGATAGACGTACGGAAATACTCCTCGTAAGTGGACTGGGAAGGCGCATCTTTCATGCAGCCGCTCAGCAAGGTGCAGGCGGCAAGCAGGAGGCAGGTCCAGGACAATTTTGGAAAAGACATGGTGGCGGTGGCGTAAGGGTGGATAAATGTTGCTATGTGGACATAATTATAGGACTGGCTAATCAGGATGGCAACGTGGCTGCGGCGCGGTAAAGCGGTGCCGGCGGAAAGATTGCCGAAATCTTGAGGGGGCGCCACCCCGTCGCGCCTCAGGCGCGATATCATGGCAGGCTTGCAGCATGGGCTGGCGGCGGAATGCCTGTCTCCCGGGCTGTCGCTTGAATCGCGCTTGTCGGCTATGGTGTAAACTTAAACTATGCAGATCTATTTCTTTTTCCTCGCCGCCCTGTTGTACGCGGCGTGCGCGGTGCTTCCCTCGTCCCGTGCCCGGCTCATTGCCGGCCTGACCGGCATCGCCTGGCTGGCGCATGCCGCCACCCTGTGGTTCGACCTGATGGCGCCGGGCACCTTGCGTTTCGGTTTTTCCGCCATGCTGTCGGCCGCGTTGTGGGTCTCGGTGGGCGCCTACTGGATAGAGAACCGCAATTTCAGCCTGGACGGACTGCGCCGCATGGTCATGCCCAGCGCCGTCATCGCCCTCGGCCTGGCCTGGGCCTTTCCTGGCAGCCAGGTCAACATGGAAGGCAAGTCCGCCGTCTTCGGCTGGCATATCGCCGTGGCCGTGCTTGCCTACAGCACCTTGACGATTGCCGCCTTCCACGCCGTGCTGATGGCGCTGCAGGAATCGCGTCTGCATACGCGCAGCGAAAGCCGCGGCTTCATCGGCAGCGCGCTCGATCAGCTGCCGGCCCTGCTGACGATGGAAAAACTGCTGTTCCGCATGATCGGCCTGGGTTTCATCCTGCTCAGCCTGACCGTACTGTCGGGCATCGTCTTTTCCGAGCAATTATTTGGCAAGGCGCTCAACTGGGACCACAAATCCGTGTTTACCATGCTGTCGTGGCTGTTGTTTGCCGCCCTGCTGGCAGGCCGCCGTTTTCGCGGCTGGCGCGGCAAGACGGCCCTGAGCTTTACCCTGGCCGGTTTCGCCACCTTGTTGCTGGCCTATGTCGGCAGCCGTTTTGTACTGGAAGTGGTTTTACACCGAGGATTCGCATGACACGTGTTTTATTCTGGCTGGCGCTGGTGTTCCTGGTGCTGTTTGCTATCCGTAGCAAGATCCGCGGCATGCAGCAGCGCGCCCGCGCGCAGCAGCAACAGCAGCGGCCGAACCCGTTTACGCCGCCGGGCCGGCCGCAGGAATTGCCCGATGCCGAGCTGATGCTGTGCTGCGCCCACTGCGGCGTGTACTATCCGGCTTCCGAAAACGTGCAGGCCAAGGGCCACGATTACTGCAGCCACGCGCACGCCACGCTGTAAGGGCAGGCCCGCGCCCCGTTGCTCATCCGTATCGTAAGGTCCTCCGGCAGCAGTCCGGCGTAGCATCTGCAGCAGGCGGTTCGCCACCGCCATTGCAGAAAGGCGCGTTTCCCCATGTCCAGCCCCCGCCCGCATACCGTGACCGCCGCCGGCATGGCGCCGGCGCCGCAACTGAGCGGCAACTCGCTGCCCATGCAGGCGCTGCGCGCGCAGATCGGCCGCATCGCCCGCTGTGGCGCGCCCGTGGCCATCCGCGGCGAATCGGGCACGGGCAAGGAACTGGCGGCGCGCGCCATCCATGCGCAGGGCGCGCGCGCAGGCTTCCCGTTTATTGCGGTCAACTGCGGCGCCATTCCCGAAGCGCTGATGGAAGCCGAATTCTTCGGCTGCCGGCCCGGCGCCTATACGGGCGCGCGGCACGAGCGCCAGGGATTGTTCCAGGCGGCCCACGGCGGCAGCCTGCTGCTCGACGAAGTCGACGATCTGCCGCTGGCCATGCAGGTGAAGCTGTTGCGCGTGCTGCAGGAGCGCCGCGTGCGCAAGCTGGGCGGGAGTGCCGACGAAGCCGTCGACGTGCGCATCCTGTGCGCCAGCCAGCATGGCCTGGCGCGCGGCGTGGCCGCAGGCACGTTTCGCCAGGATCTGTTTTACCGCCTCAACGTGATCGAGCTGGCGCTGCCGCCGCTGCGCGAGCGGCGCGGCGATCTGCAGGTATTATGTGAGGTAATCCTCGCGCGCCTGGCCCCGGGCCAGGCCGTGAGCCTGGCGCCGCCCGTGCTGGCGGCGCTGGCCGCGTATGCGTTTCCCGGCAATGTGCGCGAGCTGGAAAACGTGCTGGAGCGGGCGCTGGCCTTTGCCGACGGCGGCGTGATCGCGCTCGACGGGCTGGCCTTGCCGTCCGCGGCGGG
>NZ_WFLL01000081.1:0-12760 GCF_009208755.1 Janthinobacterium sp. FT14W
CCGCCGCCGCCACCGCCGCCCACACGGCAGCCGTCGCCGCCGATGCCCTGGCCGTCAGCACGGCGGCAACGGCAGCCAGCGCCCTGGCCGCCGCCACCGCAGCGCAGAACGACGATAACGCCGCAGCCGCCGCGGCAGCCCAGGCCGCCGCTTCTCTGGCCATCACGCAGCAGGCACAGGCCGACGATGCGGCAGCGGCAGCGGCCACCGTCAACGCGAACAATGCGGCGGCAGCCGCGCTGGCCGCCCATGCCGCCGATGCGGCAGCGCCGCTGGCACAGGCGCAGGCCGCCGCTTCCCTGCTGGCCTTCCAGGCCGCGCAAGCCGACGATGCCGCCGCCGCCAACGCGGCGGCAGCAGCGGCCCAGGCGCATGCCAATGCCAACGCAGCCTACGCGGACGATGCGGCAGCGGCCCAGGCCCACGCCGACGCGCAGGCAGCCGATGCGGCCCTGGTCCAGGCCAACGCCATCGCCGCGCAGACCGATGCCAACGCCCTGGGCGTGATATCGGCTGCGGATGCCGCCCACGCCGCCGCCGTGCAGGCGATCGCCGACCAGACAGACGCCGTGGCGCTCACCCAGGCCGCCGATGCGGCAGCGGCAGCGGCGGCAGCAGCCGCACACACGGCCGACCTGACGGACGCCAATGCCCTGCACCTGGCAGCCGATGCGGCAGCGGCAGCGGCCCTGCAGGCGCAGGCGCAGGCGGACCTGACGGATGCAGGCTCGCTGACGGTGGCGGCCAATGCCGCCGCCGCAGCGGCAGCGGCAGCTCAGGCCCACGCCGACCTGACGGATGCGAGCCAGCTGTTCGTGCTGAGCCAGAACGCGCTGCACAGCCCGCTGACGGTGGCCGACTTCAGCACGGGCCTGCCTGCCGCCGGCGGCGACGTGATCGACATGTCCGCCATCGCCCACCTGACGGCATCGGTGGCCGTGGGCGTCAACCTGAGCACGGACTTTGGCAACGACAACCTGTTCATTTTCGATGGCACGTCCGTGTCGATCGGCGCGGCGGCCGGCGCCATCGCGGCCGACAACAGCGTCCTGTCGGGACAGGGCTACATCGTCATCGCCGATGCGCAAAACAACGGCGCCGTGACGGTGTATCACTCGAGTGACCTGAGCAACGCCAACGCCATCGACACGGCGCTGGTGCTGCTGAGCGGCGTGAACATCACGCAGCTGACGGCGGCGAACTTCCATGTCTGAGGCCATGCCCATGGAAACGTAGCCACAACGGCCGCAGGGGCGCGCACGCAGTCGCGCCGCGCTCCTGCGGTCCTGGTGATCCTCGTTGCAACCCTGCAGGCCGCAAGGCCGGAAAAACACGGGATGAGATTACGCAGTTTGCCAGCAGTATCCTGCCGCCGGCGCCCCTGGCCCGGCATCCTGCCCTGCATCGCGGCTGTACTGGCAGCCGTCGCCATGGCCAGCGTCACCCCTTTCGCCGGCGCCCAGGGTGCCACGGCCTGGAGCTTCGACCAGGTCTTGCAGCAGGCGCTGCAAAGCCACCCGACCATCGCCGGCAAGCGCTCGGCACAGGCGGCCGCGCGGGCCGACCTCGATGGCGCGCAGTGGCAGCGCTTTCCCAGCCTGTCGGCCGAAGTACCCACGGGTTCGCAGGAAACGGGCGGCGTGGTGCGCATCGAGCAGCCCCTGTGGAGCGGCGGGCGCATCGACGCCGGCATCGATGCGGCCGGCAGCCGGGTCGACGCGGCCGGCGCGGCCATCGAGGAAGAACGCCTGACCCTGTCCTTGCGCGTGATCGCCGCCTACACGGAAGCGCTGCGCCAGGCGGCGCGCGTGCGCTCGGCAGAGGAAGGCCTGGCAGAACACCAGCGCCTGCTGGACATGATCAAGCGCCGCGTGGTGCAGTCGGTCAGCTCGCAAACGGACCAGCGCCTGGCCGAATCGCGCACCTACCAGGCGGCCAACGACGTGTCGAATGCGCGCCAGGCGCTGGAGAACGCGCTGGCGCAGCTGTCGCAGCTGGCGGGCAAGCCCGTGCGCCTGGTGACGGGCACGGGCATCGGCGTGGGCGAACCGCTGCCCGACGCCAGCCTGGAAAGGGTCATGCGCCAGGCCGTCGACTACTCGCCCACCCTGCACCGCCTCGAATTCGAGGCGCAGGCGGCCGATTCCGACATCACCCTGCAGCGTTCGGCCTACATGCCGAAGGTGGTGCTGCGCATGGAAAAACCCACGGGCGGCATCAATGCCGACAACCGCACGCGCGCCATGCTGGTGCTGCAGGCGCAGCCGGGCGCCGGCCTGTCGGCCAAGGCCGGCGTGGATGCGGCCGTGGCCAAGCGCGAAGGCGCGCGCGCCGCGCGCGATGCGGCCGAACGCGACGTGCGCGAGCGCTTCACGCTGGACTGGAACGAGGCGGAAGCGAGCCGCCAGCGCCTGGGCAACGCGGGCGAGGCCAGCACCACGTCGACGCAGGTGTTCGAATCGTATGCGCGCCAGTATGTGATCGGCCGCAAGAGCTGGAACGATGTACTCAACGCCGTGCGCGAAGCGACCCAGGCGCAGTTCGCGCTGGAAGACACGCGCGCGCAGGCGATTGCCGCCAGCCTGCGCCTGGCCGCGCAGACGGGCACCCTGTCCGGGCGCACGGCGCCGGCAGGCCTGGCGCGCCCGGATTGACACCGACATGTTACCAACAGGAGACAGCGTGGATACCTCCATCAAACATGGCTTGCTGACACTGATCGAGCGGGCTTCCCGCCTGACGGGCCAGCACGTGCCCGCCGCGCGCCTGGCCGACCTGCAGCGCCAGCTCGACGACGTCGACGACAACGGCGGCCCCGCCCTGGTCCTGAGCGCCATCTGGCAGGCGGCCGGGCTGGAAGGCGCGGCGCGCCTGCTGCACGAACCGATGCCGGGCGAGCTGCCGTTCGCCGTCTACAGCGCCAGCACCGGCTGGGGCTTGCTGCAGTCGCGCGGCGCCGACGGCGCCTGGCGCGGCGAAGGCGTCGACGGCCGCACCCTGCACCTGGCGTCGCTGACCGGCCTGGCCTGCGTGGGCCTGCCGCGCCGTGCCGAAAAAAGCAGCGCCCGCCCCGGCGCTCTGGGCCTGGTGCGCAACGCCCTGTGGCTGAAGAAAAGCGTGTTCGTCGACGCCGTGCTGGCCACCGCGCTGGTGACCCTGCTGACCATGGCCACCTCGCTGTTTTCCATGCAGGTGTACGATCGCGTGATCCCGAACCAGAGCTTCAGCACCCTGTGGGTGCTGGTGGTGGGCGTGGCCCTGTCGATCGGCCTGGAATTCATCCTCAAGCAGGTGCGCAGCCGCATCGTCGACCATTCGTGCAACGACGTCGACCACGAGCTGTCCGAGTGGTTTTTCCAGCGCATGCTGGGCATCCGCATGGAAGCGCGCCCCCCTTCCGTCGGCACCCTGGCGGCGCAGGTGAAGGGCTTCGAGATGGTGCGCGGCGTGCTGACATCGACCTCGCTGTTCGTGCTGACGGACGTGCCCTTCGCGCTGATCTTCCTGGCCATGATCACCATCATCGGCGGCTGGCTGGTGGTGGTGCCGCTGGTGGCCCTGCCGCTGGCCCTCGTGTGCGGCCTGATGTTCCAGCGCGCCATCCAGGGCCATACGCGCAAGAACCTCAACGCCAGCAACCGCAAGGCGGGCCTGCTGGTGGAAGCCGTCGACGGCGTCGAAACGCTCAAGGGCAGCAGCGCCGAATGGATGATGCAGGCGCGCTGGGCGGAGCTGGTGGCCGAGACCAGCCACGCGGAGCAGAATATCCGCGACTATGCGGCCCTGTCGCAAAACATCACGGCCGCCTTCCAGCAGCTGACCAACGTGGCGCTCATTTCCATGGGCGCCTGGTTCGTGGCCGAGAACCAGATGACCATGGGCGCCCTGATGGCCTGCACCATCATCAGCAACCGCGCCCTGATGCCCATCGTGCAGCTGCCGGCCGTGATGGTGCAGTGGGCGCACGCGCGCGCCTCGATCGACGGCCTGGAACAGGTCATCAGCCTGCCCAACGAGGCGGACAATGCGCAGTTCGCGCTGACGCCGCGCAGCCTCGACACGGGCCTGCGCTTCGAACGCATCCGCTTCACGTATGGCGGCGCGCAAAAGGTGGCGCTGGAAGTGGAGACGCTCGCCATCCGGCCCGGCGAACGCGTCGGCCTGGTGGGCGCCATCGGCTCGGGCAAGAGCACCCTGCTGAAACTGGCCTCGGGCCTGTACCAGCCAGCCGAGGGCAAGGCATACCTTGGCGACGTCGACATGGCCCTGCTGGCGCCGGCCGTGGTGCGCGAAATGATCGGCTACCTGCCGCAGGAAACGCGGCTGTTCAGCGGCAGCCTGCGCGACAACCTGCTGCTGGGCCTGGCCGACCCGGGCGAGGAAGCGATCCTGGCGGCCGCCAAACGCACGGGCCTGATCGAGCTGATACTGGGCCAGCCGCGGGGACTGGCGCTGGCCATTACCGAGGGCGGACGCGGCGTGTCGGGCGGCCAGCGGCAATTGATCGCCGTCACGCGTTTGCTGCTGGCCAAGCCGCGCATCTGGCTGCTCGATGAACCGACGGGCGCCATGGATGCCAAGACGGAAGCGCGCATCGTGGGGCTGCTGGGCGAACTGGCGGCCGAAGGCGTGACCATGGTCGCCACCACGCACAAGAACGCCCTGCTGCCCCTGCTCGACCGCCTGGTGGTGCTGCAGGCGGGCCGGGTGCTGCTCGACGGCCCGCGCGACTTTGTCCTGGCCAAGCTGTCGGGCAAGCCGCAAGCGGTTCCCGCTTCCCCGCCTGCGCCTGCGCCGGTGGTCCAGCCGGCGGCAGCGCAAGGAGCCGTCGCATGAAACTGGCCAAAGTCGAAACGCGGGAAGAAGCAAAACGGGGCCGCGTGCTGATCTGGAGCTGCACGGCCGCGCTGGCGGGCGTCATCGCCTGGGCCTCGTGGGCGGAGCTGGACCAGGTCACGCGCGCCAACGGCCAGGTGATCGCCAGTTCGCGCAACCAGATCATCCAGGTGGCCGACGGCGGCGTGCTGGCCGAGCTGCGCGTGCATGAAGGCAGCATCGTGAAAAAAGGCGAACTGCTGGCGCGCTTCGACCGCACGCGGGCCGAGACGAGCTACCTGGAAAGCACGGCCAAGGCGGCCGGACTGAAGGCGGCCGTGGCGCGCCTGCAGGCGGAAGTGTTTGGCGGCGCGCCCAAGTTCCCCCCTGAACTGCAGGCGTTCCCCGAATTCCGCGCCAACCAGCTGGCCCTGTTCAACAAGCGCCAGGGCGCCGTGCAAGCCGAGGTGAGTTCGCTGGAAAGCGCCATGAAGCTGATCAAGGAAGAGCTGGAAATGAACTTGCCGCTACTGGAAACGGGCGACGTGAGCCGCGCCGAGGTACTGAAGCTGCGGCGGCAGGTGGTCGACATCCAGGCGCAGATCACCAACCGGCGCAACAAATACCTGCAGGATAGCCAGACGGACCTGGTGAAAGCCCAGGAAGACCTGGCCGGCGTGCTGCAGACGGTGACCCAGCGCAAGGAGCAGCTGGGCTCGACGGACATCTACGCGCCCACGGACGGCATCGTGCGCAACGTGCGCCTCACCACCCTGGGCGGCGTGGCCAAGCCGGGCGAGGAAATCCTGCAGATCGTGCCCACGGACGACGACCTGATCATCGAGGCGAAAGTGAAACCGGCCGACATCGCCTTCATCAAGCCCGGCCTGCCCACGGCCGTGAAACTGGACGCCTACGACTACGGCATCTACGGCCGCCTGCGCGGCACCGTCAGCTACATCAGCGCGGACACTTTGAGCGAAGACAACAAGGGCAACGAACAGCCGTACTACCGCGTGCAGATCAAGACCAGCGGGCGCAACCTGGTCGGCAAGAACGGCGAACCGATCCTGATCCAGCCCGGCATGACGGCCACCGTGGAAATCAACACGGGGCGCAAAACCGTCTTGCGCTACCTGACGAAGCCGATCACGAAGACGTTCTCGGAGTCCCTAGGGGAGCGGTGACGCGGCGGGCTGCGTCAACCGGCCGGTTTCAGCCGGCCGGTTTCAATTGACCGATGACGCTGGCCACCTTGGCGGTGATCATGTCGACGGCGGGGCCGTTGGCGCCGTGCGGCAAAATGACATCGGCATTGCGCTTGGTCGGTTCGATGAATTGCTTGTGCATGGGGCGCACGGTTTCCAGGTACTGCTCGATGACGCTCTCCACCGAACGGCCCCGTTCGGTGATATCGCGCTGCATGCGGCGGATGAAGCGCACGTCGGAGGCCGTGTCGACAAAGATCTTCAGCGACATCATGTCGCGCAAGTCTTCGTCATACAGGGCAAACAGGCCTTCGATGACGATCACCGGCGCCGGCTTGACCAGAATGGTCCTGTCGGAGCGGTTGTGCAGCGTGAAATCGTATTCCGGCATCTCGATGGCTACGCCATTGCGCAAGGCCTGGATGTGCTGCACCAGCAATGGCCACTCGAACGCCTGAGGATGGTCGTAGTTCTGCTGGCGCCGGACTTCGGGGGAAAGGTGGGTCTGGTCGCAATAGTAGTCGTCCTGCATCACGACGGAGACCATGTCGGCGCCGAACGAGGCGAGCACCTGCTGGGATACGGTGGACTTGCCGCTGCCGCTTCCGCCAGCGACACCGATGACAAACGGTTGGAAGGAAATAGTATTCATGCCGAATGATACCGGAACTGCGGCCAAACGGACAGGGCGCGGCGGCAAATCCGGGCCTGTCACGCGCCATGCATCAGCCGCGCATACAGCTGGGCCACCCGCTCCGCCGTGATGCCGTCGCGCTGTTCCACGGCCAGCGGATGATCCGTCGGCTCCAGCTCGATGCTCGGGCGCAGGCCATCGTCGCGCAAATGCACGCGGGTCTTCAGGTTCAGAGTAGCCGGATACACGGGCAGCTGCGTGCTGAGCCAGCCGAAGAAGGGGCCGACGTGCGCGCGCTGCGCGTCGTTGAAGCAGGCGTCCCACGCATCGAAGCTCTCGCCGCTCAAGGACACCCACACGCCCCAGCTGAACGGCTCATCCGCGCCGTGCACGGGGATATCGAGGGTGGCGCGCACGAAGCAGTGCGCTTCGTCGACGATGCAGGCATCGCTGTCGAGCTGGCAGCGCGCTGCGCGCTCGGCGGGCGCCATCTGCTCGTACAGCCACGGCGCGTCGGCGCCGAAGCTGGGCATGCCCGTGTGGGTCTCGCCGCAGGCGCGGCACAGGAAGGAAAAAGTCACGCGGGCAGGCTACTTATTCGAATTGCTTGCGGAACGCCTCGAACTGCGCCGCCAGGCCGTCGAAATCGCTGCGCAATTGCAGCACTTCCTGTTCCAGCTGGGCCACGCGGCTGCCCTGCTGCGGCGCGCTGACGGCGCCCGCAAAACCGGCCGCCGTCTCGATCTGCGCCAGCGCTTCCTCGCCGCCCAGCAAGTGGCCGTAGCGCGGCTCCTTGGCGCCGGGAGCGACGGCCAGCCTGGCCACCAGCGGCGGGTATTTGTCGATCAAGAATTGCAGTCCCGCTTCCACCTCCGCCACGGACTTGAATTCATGCACGCGGCCGCTGCGGCTGCGGAGCTCGCCCGCCGTCTGCAAGCCGCGCAGCATCAAGATCGTCAGGATGGCCAGCTTGTCCTGTTCCAGCGACCACTTGATGCGCATGCGGTGTTCGTACTTGGCGACCCGCGCGCCCGCCTGCGTGATGCCGTTGACGAATTTGCGCTGCATCAGGCGCTGCAGCACGTCATACACGGTTTCCTCGGACAGGGCCATGACGGGATCGCGGCTCGACAACTGGTTGCAGCCGTTCGTCAGGGCATTCAACGACAGCGGGTAGCTGTCCGGCGTCAGCGCTTCCTTTTCGGCCAGCACGGCCAGCACGCGGATCTCGAAGGGGTCGAGCAGATTCGGATTGCCGCTGCCCTTTTCTGCTGCGTTTTCAGCGATGTTTACGTCTGTAGTCATGCCTGTATCCTTAATCAACCAGCTTGTTCATTTGCTCGGAATCAAATTTATCACACTCGGGCACGCCCTGGCAGCAGATGCCGGCCGCCTTCAGGGTGGCGAGGATGGTTTCGATGCGCTGTTCCTGCGCCACGGCATGCGTGATCAGGCCCTGCAGGGCTTTCGACAGGGGATCGTCGCCATTCGGCGTCACGCCATACGCGGCGAACAGATGGGCCGTGCTGCCTTCGCGCAGGGCGCTGACATCCTTTTGCACGATGTGCGCGGGGTTGCCCACGGCCGTGGCGCCCGATGGCACGGGTTTCAACAGCACGGCGTTCGAGCCCACCTTGGCGTACTCGCCCACCGTGAAGCTGCCCAGCACCTGGGCGCCGGCGCCGACGATGACGCCGCGCTCCAGCGTGGGATGGCGCTTGGCGCCGCTGTGCAGCGAGGTGCCGCCCAGGGTCACGCCCTGGTAGATGGTGCAGTCGTCGCCGACGATGGCCGTCTCGCCGATCACCACGCCGAAGCCATGGTCGATGAAGACGCGCCGGCCGATGACGGCGCCCGGATGGATTTCAATGCCCGTGACGATGCGCGCGATATACGAAATGAAGCGCCCCACCCACTTCATGTGCCGCGTCCAGCACCAGTGCGCCCAGCCATGCATGACGATGGCGTGCAAGCCCGGATAACAGGTCAGCACCTCCCAGCCGTTGCGGGCGGCGGGGTCACGTTCGATGATGCTGTTGATGTCTTCGCGCAAGTGGTGGAACATAAGACGGATTTCTGAATGGGTAAGAGACAAGACGCAAATGGTAGCGTATTCGGCGGCGTGCTGCCGGAGAGGCAGATAAACAAGCGCCGCCTCGAGGGCGGCGGCTGTTCAAAGTAGCGCTACAAAACGTTCAGGGCAAGGCGCATTGCCGAAGACAGTACGCAATTACGGCAAGGCAATGCAACGCCGCCCTGGACGTTTTTTAGCCTTCTTTCGCGATGCGCTGGCGGCGGGCTTCGTACAGACAGACACCGGAAGCGACCGACACGTTCAGGCTCTCGACGGAGCCGAACATCGGGATGCTGACGAGGATGTCGCAGGTGTCGCGCGTCAGGCGGCGCATGCCTTCGCCTTCGGAACCCATGACGAGGGCCGTCGGGCCCGTGAAATCGGCTTCGTACAGGCCTTTTTCGCCATCGTCCGACGTACCGATCAGCCAGATGCCGCGCTCTTTCAGTTCACGCATGGTGCGCGCCAGGTTCGTCACGGTGATGTACGGGACGGTTTCGGCGGCGCCGCTGGCAACCTTGGCGGCCGTGGCGTTGAGGCCCACGGCGCGGTCCTTGGGCACAATCACGGCATGCGCGCCGACGCCGTCGGCCACGCGCAGGCAGGCGCCCAGGTTGTGCGGGTCGGTGATGCCGTCGAGAATCAACAGCAGCGGCGGGCCGTCGATGGCATCCAGCAATTCATCGAGATTGCGCGCCAGCGACAGCTGCGAGGCAAACGCGATCACGCCCTGGTGGCGGCGCGTGCCGACGATCTTGTCCAGGCGCGACGAATCGACGGGCATGACGCGCACGTTGGCAGCCTTGGCGGCGGCGATCATGTCCTTCATGCGGCCGTCGACGCGGCTGGCGTCGACGAAAATTTCTTCCACGGACGACGCTTCGTGACGCAGACGCGAGGTGACGGCGTGGAAGCCGAAAATCATTTTATTCTTCATTTGTTATCGCTTCTTTTATCGCTTGCTTTTGCTTGTTTTTGATACAGTTTTTGCTGCTCGTGGTGCCGCAGCAGGTGCCGCGGCAGTTTTCTTGCTGCGCTTCGGCGCGGCGGCCTTGGGCGCTGCCGCCTTCGCGGCTGCCTTCGGGGCCGCCTTGGCTGCCGGCTTGGCGCCGTTGGAACTGCCGCCGGAACCATTACCAGCCTTGGCGCTGGTCTTGGCGCCGGTCTTGATTTCATGGCGCTGCTCGGTCGCGGGACCGGGCTTGAGCATCGTTTTCTTCTCGCCCTTGCGCTTGCCGCTGCCGTTCGGCTTGGCCGGCGCTTCTTCGCCCGCCAGTTCCGCATCGGTCACCAGGCGCAGGTCGATCTTGCGCGTTTCCAGGTCGACACGCGCCACTTGCACCGTCAACCGGTCCGTCAACTGGTAGCGCTTGCCCGTGCGTTCGCCGCGCAGTTCATGGCGCGCATCGTCGTACTGGAAGTAGTCCGTGCCCAGCTCGGTGACGTGCACCAGGCCTTCGACAAACAGGGTGTCGAGCTGCACGAACACGCCGAACGTGGTCACGCCCGTGATGGTGCCCGTGAATTCCTCGCCCAGCTTGTCCTGCATGAAGTAGCACTTCAGCCATGCTTCCACGTCGCGCGACGCTTCATCGGCGCGGCGCTCGTTGGCCGAGCAATGCACGCCCAGCGCGTCCCAGATGGTCAGGTCCGTCTTCTTCGGCTTGCCTTCGGCCTTGTCCTTCGCCTGCTGCTTGCGCGTGGCATTCGACACGTTCGTGTTCAGCACGGTCTTCTCGGACAGCTTGGGCTCGTACTTCTTGCCTTGCAAGATGGCCTTGATGGCGCGGTGCGTCAGCAGGTCGGGATAGCGGCGGATCGGGCTGGTGAAGTGGGCATACGCCTCGTAGGCCAGGCCGAAGTGGCCGATATTGTCCGGGCTGTAGACGGCTTGCTGCATCGAGCGCAGCAGCATCGTCTGCAGCAGGGCCGCGTCGGGACGCTGCTTGATCTGCTGCATCAGGGTCTGGTAATCGGATGCCGATGGCGTGTCGCCGCCCGTCAGGTTCAGGCCCACCTGCTTGAGGAAGGTGCGCACTTGCGTGAGCTTTTCCTTGGTCGGGCTGGCGTGGATGCGGTAGGTGCCCGGGTGCTTGTTACGCAGCAACAAGTCCGCTGCGCAGACGTTGGCCGCCAGCATGCACTCTTCGATGATCTTGTGCGCTTCGTTGCGCGTGCGGGGGACGATCTTTTCGATCTTGCCGAAGCTATTGCAGACGATATAGGTTTCCGTCGTCTCGAAATCGATGGCGCCCCGCTCCGTGCGTGCTTTCAGCAAGGCGCGGTAGACGGCTTCCAGGTTCTGCAGGTGCGGCAGGATGTCCGCGCGGCGTGCCGCTTCCGGTCCCTTGGTGTTGCCCAGCACGGCAGCGACTTCGTCATACGTGAGACGCGCGGCCGAATGGATGACGGCCGGGTAGAACTGGTAGGCCTTCAGTTCGCCCTTGTCGCTGACGACGGCGTCGCACACGAGGGTCAGGCGGTCGACGGCCGGGTTCAGCGAGCACAGGCCATTGGACAGCTTTTCCGGCAGCATGGGGATCACGCGGCGCGGGAAGTAGACGGACGTGCTGCGTTCGAGCGCATCGATGTCGAGCGCGTCGTTCGGTTTCACGTAATGGCTGACGTCGGCAATCGCCACGATCAGGCGGAAGCAGTTGGCGCGGCCGATCTTGACGGGCTCGCAATACACGGCATCGTCGAAATCGCGCGCGTCTTCGCCGTCGATGGTGACCAGCGGCACGTCGCGCAGGTCGACCCGGTCTTTCAGGTCGGCGGCACGCACTTCGAACGGCAGTTTTTCAGCTTGCTTGAGGGCGGCGGCGGAAAAGATGTGCGGCACGTTGAATTTACGCACGGCAATTTCGATTTCCATGCCGGGATCATCGAGGGCGCCCAGCACTTCAACGATCTTGCCGACCGGCTGCTTGAAGCGCATCGGTTGCTCGGTCAGCTCGACGCTGACGATCTGGCCAGCCTTCGCCTTGCCCACCGAACCGGTCACCAGGATGTCCTGGCCGATGCGCTGGTCTTCGGGCGCCACCACCCAGGTGCCGTTTTCCTGGATCAAACGGCCGATGACGTGGGTATTGGCGCGCTGCGTGACTTCCACGATCGTGCCTTCCGGGCGGCCGCGGCGGTCCGTGCCGACGATGCGGGCCATGACCTTGTCGCCATGCAGTACTTTCTGCATTTCTTTCTCAGGCAGGAACAGGTCGGCGCTGGCGTCGTCGGGAATGACGAAGCCGAAGCCGTCGCGGTGGCTGGCAACGCGACCGGCGACGAGCGCGCTCTGGTCGGCCAGGCTGAATACACCGCTGGCATCAGACTTCAGCTGGCCGTCGCGCTCCATCGCCTTCAGACGACGGACCAGGACATCCATGGAATCGGCATGCACTTGCAGCGTTTTCCCGAGAGACTGCGGATCGAGAGGCGCGTTGACGCTGCGGAATATGCCGAGAATGTCCTCCCGGCTGGGGATGGTGTGGGTATTTTGGCTCAAAAGTATTTCTATAGTTGTTATTGACAGTGATCAAACGGAATACAAAGACCGATGACATCACCGTCAATATTGACACGGTGATGTGCGGTAGTGTACCGGAGGACGCCTTGGTTTGCCTAACGGACAGCGTGTCGGAAACAGTACAAGACGCCCGCCAATGAAAAAAAGGAGAAAAGCTGCGCAATGCATTTGACTTCGGCAAATATTGCTCTATAATCTCGGTCTCTTGCAGCGACAAACCTTCACGGGAATGCAGTTGCGGGAAAGCGGTACAGGGTTGATGTGCAGTATGGAGCGAAAGCTCATCTGGCGCAAAACTCTTCAAGCCGCTATAATAGCAGAATTGTTGCAGTAAGTTATTTTGCAACAAGTACTCGAGCAGTAAAATGCAGCAAGTCACAGCAGCATCAGTGCCCACGTGGCGGAATTGGTAGACGCGCATGGTTCAGGTCCATGTGCCTTCGGGTGTAGGGGTTCGAGTCCCTTCGTGGGCACCATACCTAATTCGCTAAAAAGCCGCAAACTTT
>NZ_WFLL01000082.1:0-10137 GCF_009208755.1 Janthinobacterium sp. FT14W
CACGTCGTCCAGCGCGGCCGGCAGCTGCGCGGTATCGGCCAGCAGCGCCATGTCGGCGCCGGCGGCCAGGGCGCGCGCGCCCACATGCTCGCCCTGCGCGCCGATGCCTGGCGTGAGCAGCACGCCGCCGTAGCCCCACTGCTGGCGCAGCAGGCCGTGCATCACCGCGTGCGACAGGCTGGCGGGCTGGCGCGTGTCGAGGGCCGGATAGGCCACGTGCGCGCTCATCATCGAAGCCGTCTGCGCGACGGCCTGGCGAAACGGCACGAAATCGTGCTCTTCCAGCTGCGAACGGGTCTTGTCGACGCTGGGCAGGGGGCCGCCAGCGCTGTGCTGCGGCAGGTACAGCCTGGCGCAGCAGGCCACGCCCTCGGCCTGGCAGCCCGCCGTCCACGCCTGCGCCATGGCGGCCGCCAGCAGCGGGTCGCCGCCAAACGCGTGCGCGGCGCCAGGCGCCTGTCCGGCAGCGGTGTCGAGGTTGAGCAGGGGCGCCAGCAGCCAGTTGATGCCCAGTGCGCGCAAGCCGCGCGCCGTCGCCGCGCCCGTGCCGTTGGCCAGTTCCGCGTCGCCGACGGCGCACAGCTGCATGGCGCCGGGCGGCTGCGGCAGCCAGGCCGGATAGGCGGACGGCATGCCGGCCAGGTCGAGAGCGATCAATGCCTGCGGACCCAGGGCGCGCCGCAAATCCGCGTTCAGGCGCGTCAGCTGCGCCGCATCGCGCACGTTGGCCGCGCGCAGGCAGACGGCGCGGATGCCGTTCTGCTGCAGCCATTGCGCCGTGGCCGTATCGAGCCCGGTGCCGGGCAGGCCCGTCATCAGCAGCTGCCCGGCCAGCAGGCGCAGGTCGGTGGCGATGGCGGCGCTCATTTGACGGCGCCGTCCATGCCGCGCATGAAGAAGCGCTGGGTGAACAGGAAGGCCAGCAGGGTCGGCACGATGGTGATCAGGGTGCCGGCCGCGACCACGCGCGTGCTGCTGCCGAAGGTGCCGCGCAAATACAGCACGCCCACGGACAGGGGGAATTCATCGGGTTTGCTCATGACGATGGACGGCCAGATGTATTCATTCCACGATTCGACAGCCGTCAGGATGCCGACGGTGGCCAGCCACGGCGTGATCAGCGGCAGCATGATGCGGCTGAAGATCACCCACTCGGAGGCGCCATCGACCCTGGCCGCGTCGATCAGGTCCTGCGGCACTTCTTCGAACGCCTGCTTGAGCAGCAGGATGGCCACGGCCGTCACCACGTTGGGCAGGATCACGCCCGTGTAGGTGTCGACCAGGCTCATTTGCGTGATGGTGATGAAGTTGACGAGGAAGTTCACTTCCGACGGCAGCACCAGGGTGGCGAGGATCAGGCCGAACACCAGCTTGCGGCCGCGGAATTTCAGGCGCGCCAGCGGATACGCGGCCAGTGAGCACAGCAGCAGTTTCCAGAACACGGTGAACACGGCGATCAGCACGGAGTTCCTGAAGAACGACCAGATGGGGATGGCCTGGAACACTTCGGTGAAGTTGTCGAAGGACGGCGCCTTCGGCCAGAAGGTGGGCGGGAAGGCGAAGATATTGCCTTCCGTGGAAATGGCCGTCACCAGGGTCCACCAGAACGGGAAGACGCAGACGACGGCGATCGCGCACAGCACGGCATAGTGGCCCGCATATTGGCCAAGCAGCTGCAAGCGGGTTTTCAGGGGGCGGGAACGGGTTTTCATGGTCATTCCCCTGTCAGCGGTGCTTGGGTTTGAGATAGCGCAGGCATAGCAGGGCGATGCCGATGCAGAACAGCGAGACGACGAAGCTGGCCGCCAGCGCGCGCGGCAATTTGAGGTGCTTGAGGCCCTGGTCGTAGGCGTAGTACAGGGCAGTGAAGGTGGAATTCATGGGGCCGCCCTGCGTCAGCACGTCGACTTCCTGGTAAGCCTTCAGGGCCGCCAGCACGGACAGGATGGAGCACAGCATGATGGTGGGGCGCAGCATCGGCACGGTGATCTTCCAGAAGCGCTGCCAGCGGCTGGCGCCATCGAGCATGGCCGCTTCCTGCATGTCCGACGGGATGGCCTGCAGGGCCGCCAGGTACATCACCATGTACCAGCCCAGGCCGCGCCACAGGGTGACGAACATGACGGCAAACAGGGCCAGGCTGTCGTTCGTCAGCCAGCCCACGGGTGCGTTCACCAGTTTTAACGTCATCATCACGTAATTGAGCGCGCCCTGTTCGTGGAACATGAAGCCCCACATGATGCCGACCACGGAAACGGTGGTCACCACGGGCACGTAGAAGGCGGCGCGGAACAGGCGGATGCCGGGCAGGCGGTTGTTCACCAGCACGGCCAAAGTGATGGCGCCCACCTGCACGAAGGGCACCATCAGCAGGAACATCAGCGAATTCTTCAAGCCCGAGACGAACATCTCGTTGTTGAAGATGTAGCGGAAGTTATCGAGGCCGACGAAGCGCGTCTCGCGTATCAGGCTGTAATCGGTGAAGGCCAGCACGGAGCCGTAGCCGACGGGCCAGAAGGAAAAGGCGGCCAGCAGCAGCAGGGCGGGGGTCAGGAACAGCCAGGCTTGCAGGGTATGGCGGTGGGCGAGTTTCATGGTGTCCTCAGTGGCGCGGCAGGGTGGCCAGCTTGCGGTTCCAGATGGCGACGGCCTGGTCCAGCGCCTGCTTCACGTCCTGCTTGCCCGTCACGCCCGCCTCGACGGCTTTCACCAGCGAGCGGCGCAATTCGTCGTAGTCGTCGATGCCGGCCACGTACAGGGTGCGCGAGTGGTTCATCGACAGGGCGCCGGCAGCGACGGCCTTCTCGGCCGCGCCCGCGTGCTTCGGCGTGGCGAGGAAGAACGGGTCGGCTGCCGCCTTGACGGTGGTGGGGAAGACGCTGGCCTGGCGCGCGAAGTCCAGCTGGTTGGCGTCGTTCGTCAGGTAGCGCGCGAACTTGCCGACCGACGGCAGCAGGCGCGCCGGCACGCCCTTCGGAATGGCGAAGTGCACGAGCCAGCCGCCATCGGCGATGCCCGTCGGACCCAGCGGCGCGGGCGCCACGTCGGTGATGGCGTAGATGTCTTTCGCGTCGCCGCGGATGCGCTGCATGGCCGTGGGCGGCGCCAGCAGCATGCCCAGGCGGCCGCCCTTGTAGGCGTCGATCACGGCGGGGAAGTTATCTTCGGCGAACAGGCTTTCCTTCAGCAGGCCGCCGGCCTTGTAGGTGTCGGCCAGTTTTTGCACCAGCGCCACGTGCTGCGGCGAATTGAAGACGGCGCGGTTGTCGGTGATGACGGCCAGGCCCTGCTGCATGAACAGGCCGTCGATCTTCGACAGGGCGGGGGCGATGCCGGCCTTGCCCGTGCGTTGCGCGATCTGGCGCGCGAACGCCAGCTGTTCGTCGAGGCTGGCGGGACCACGCGTGAGCCCGGCCTGCCTGAAGATGTCGGTATTGAAGGCGATCACCGCGACATTGCTGTACATGGGGAAGCCATAGGTGCGGCCCTTGAAGCGCAGGTCTTCCAGGGCGCTGGGAATGTAGCTGGCGCGCGCCTGCGCGATCAGGCCATCGACGGGCGTGAGCAAGCCGTCGCGCGCGTATTCGTCGGCCCAGGGCACGTTCAGGCTGACCAGCGCGGGCGGCGTGCCGGCCACGATGCGCGTGACCAGCTTGGTCTGGATGACGTCCCACGGGAAGTCGATCCATTCGATCTTGACATCGGGATTCTGCGCCTCATAGCGCGCCACCACCGCATTGAAATACGGCGTGAACTTGGGCTTCATGCTGAAGGTCCAGAATTCGATTTTCTCGGCGGCCCATGCCTGCGGCGCGAGCAGGCCCGCACAGGCAAATGCTGCCAACAGTCTCTTGATCGTCATTTTTATCCTGGAGCGCGAGGCTCCAATGTCCATGAGTCTGCGGCGCGGGTACGTGCCCTTGCCGTCGCTTATATTCTTGTTCTGCTGCCGGCAGTCGCGCCCCGTGCCGGGGGCGGGACTGCCGGATACTGCTTAACTGGTCTTGGTGACCTTGCTCAGGTGGCGCGGCGCATCCGGGTCCATGCCGCGCGCGGCCGACAGTTTCGCCGCCATCACGTAGAAGGACTGGATGGCGACGATCGGGTCGAGATCGGGCGTGGCCGCCACGGGCAGGGTCAGGTCGCGCTCGGCCACGTCGGCGGGGGCCGCCAGCAGGACCTTGGCGCCGCGGCCGCGCATTTCCGTGGCCAGCTGCAGCAGGCCGGCCTGGGTCGGGCCGCGCGTGGCGAAGATCAGCAGCGGGTAGCCGTCTTCGATCAGGGCCATCGGGCCGTGCTTGATTTCGGCGCCGCTGAAGGCTTCCGCCTGCAGGGCCGAGGTTTCCTTGAATTTCAAGGCCGATTCCAGCGCCACGGGGAAGCTGATGCCGCGGCCCACGACCATGATGTTGCGGGCCGGCGCCAGCACGTCGATGGCGGGCGACCAGTCGACGCGGGTCGCTTCGAGCAGCGCTTCGGGCAGCGCTTCCAGGCCCGCCTGCAGCTCGGGGTCGTTCTGCCACTGGGCCACCATGCGCGCGCCGGCAACCAGGCTGGTAATGAAGCTCTTGGTGGCGGCGACGCTTTGTTCCTTGCCGGCGCGCAGGGGCATGGCCCACTCGGCGGCGTGCGCCAGCGGCGAGTCGATGTCGTTGACCAGGGCCACGGTGGTGGCGCCGCCGTCGCGGAAATAGCGGATCGGTTCGACCACGTCGGGGCTCTGGCCCGATTGCGAGATCGAGATGGCCAGGGTGTCGCGCGTCACCAGCGGCGACTTGTTCAGGGTCACCAGCGACATCGGCAGGGACGCGACGACGCGGCCCAGGCGCGCCATGATCAGGTAGGCGACGTAGTTGCAGGCGTGGTCGGAGCTGCCGCGCGCGATGGTCAGCGCGGTCGAGAACGAGGTGCTCCTCAATTTGCGGCCCAGTTCCGCGTAGCGTTCCGTGTCGCTGGCCAGTTGCAGGGCGACGCATTCGGCGGCGGAAACGGCTTCTTTAAGCATCATTGAGGTCACAGATTTCTCCTTCTATATACACAGCTTTGAGTTTGAGATCGCGATCGAGTACCACCAGATCGGCGTAAGTGCCGGGGGCCAGCCGGCCGCGTTCTTCCAGGCCCAGATAATCGGCGGCGTTGGTCGACACGCGCTTGGACGCGTCGGCCAGGTCCAATCCCAGTCCCACCAGGTTGCGCAGCGCCTGGTCCAGGGTCAGGGTGCTGCCCGCCAGGGTGCCGTCGGGCAGGCGCACGCCGCCCATGCATTTCTGCACGGCGTGGCGGCCCAGCATGTATTCGCCGTCCGGCATGCCGGTGGCGGCGGTGGAATCGGTGACGCAGTACAGGCGCGGGATGGCGCGCAGGGCCACCTTGATGGCGCCCGGATGCACGTGCAGCAGGTCGGGTATCAGTTCGGCGTATTCGGCGTGCGCCAGGGCGGCGCCGACCATGCCGGGCTCGCGGTGGTGCAGGCCGCTCATGGCGTTGAACAGGTGCGTGAAGCCCACGGCGCCATGCTCCAGCGCGGCCACGCCGTCTTCATACGAACCGAGCGTGTGGCCGATCTGCACGCGCACGCCGGCGTCGGCCAGCGAGCGCACCAGCTCCAGGTGGCCGGCGATTTCCGGCGCCACGGTGATGACGCGCAGCCTGGCCAGGGTTTGCAGGCGTTCGATTTCGGCCAGGGTGGCGGCGCGCGCGTAGTTGGGCTGCGCCCCCAGCTTGCCGGAATTGATGTACGGGCCTTCCAGGTGGGCGCCCAGCACGCGCGCCGTGTTCGGGCGGCGGTCCTTGGCGGCGGCGCCGATGGCCGTCAGGGCCATGTCGATGTCTTCCGGCGGCGCCGTCATGGTGGTGGCCAGCAGGCTGGTGGTGCCGTGGCGCGCATGGATGGCCGCGATCGTGTAGACGGCTTCGCCGCCTTCCATGATGTCCTTGCCGGCGCCGCCATGCACGTGCAGGTCGATAAAGCCGGGCAGGATGTAATCGTCGCCGTTGTGCGACGGATGGATGGATTTGCCCGTGATGCTGTCGACCCGCTCGCCGAAGGCGATGGCGCCGTGGATCCAGCCGCCTGGGGTAAGGATATTGCCTTTGATAGTGCTGCTCATCTGCGCGACTCCGCTACGAATTCATAATAATCACTGCGGCAATACGAGTGGGTCAGTTCCACCGCCGCGCCGTTGTCGAGATAACTGACACGGGTGATGTGCAGCATGGCTTCACCCGTCTTGATATTGGCCAGCTTGGCCTGTTCCGCCGTGGCGTTGACGGCGCGGATATGCTGCAGCGCGCGCATCGGGATGGTGCCGCGCGACTCCAGGTAGCCGTACAGCGAATCGGTGACCTGCTGCGGGTCCGGCATGTACAGCGCAGGGATGGTGGTGGTCTCGATCGCCATCACCACTTCGTCCGCCGTGCGCAGGCGGCGCAGGCGCGCCACCGGCACATGCGGCGACAGGCCCAGCGACAGCAGCTCCAGCGGCGCTGCCGCGCCGATATCGCGCTGCAGCCAGCGCGAGCCGGCCGTGAATCCCCGCTGGCGCAGTTCTTCCGAAAAGCTCGTCAGGCGCGACAGCGGCTGTTCCAGCTTGGGCGTGATATAGGTGCCCGAGCCGCGCTTGCGCGTCAGCATGCCCCGGTCGCACAGCATGTCGATGGCCTTGCGCGCCGTGACGCGCGAGATTTCCAGGATTTCCGACAGCACGCGCTCCGAGGGCAATGCCTGGTTGGCGCGCCAGTCGCCGCTGGCGATGCCGTCCGACAGCATGTTCGCCAGCTGCATGTAGAGCGGCGTGTCGCTGGCGGGATTGGGTTTGAAGGCGGACAGTTTGGCCAGCATGGTCACTGCTCCTGCAAGTGCTTGCGTATCAGGCGCAGGCCGCCTGCGGCCGAGTCGCCCTGTGCCGGCACGACCAGTTGCAACAGATCCGCCGGCAGGTAGGCCGACAAGGGCGCCGCCAGGCCGCCGCACAGGGCCACGGGCAAGGTGCCGGCCGGGTCGAGGGCCCTGGCGATCAGGGCGATCTGCTGGCCCGCATCGACCAGGATGGCGCGCGCCACCACATTGGTGGCCGCGTGTTCCAGCACCAGCCGCGCCAGTTGCGCGAAGGTGGTCTGGCTGGCGGCCGCCAGCCACACCTGCATGGCGTCGCGCTGGCCGCCGCAGGCGTCGATGACGGCCGTGGCGAAGGCGCTGCCGGGCACGCGCCCGTCGACCACCTGCTGCACGTGGTTGATGGCGCGCATGCCGATCCAGGCGCCGCCCGCTTCGTCGCCGGAGGGGAAGCCCCAGCCGCCCACTTCGTGGCGGCTGCCGTCCGCATGCAGCACTTCGCCCACGCTGCCCGTGCCGATGGCCACGATGGCGCCAGGCTGGCCCGCGTGCGCGCCCAGCAGGGTGGTCAAGGCATCCGATTCGAGCGCGACGGCGGCATAGCCGGGATTGTGTTCGATGAAGCTGGCGGCCCACTGTTTATTGTGCACGCCGGCCAGGCCCAGGCCGATGGCCATGCGCTGCAGGGGCGGCTGTTCCAGGCCGGCCGTGCGGAAGGCCAGGGTGACGGCATGCGCCACGGACGTCCAGGCCCGTTCGATGCCCAGGCCCAGGCCGGAAGGGCCGCTTTGTCCTTGCGCCAGTTCCTGGCCGTCGAGGCGCGCCAGGCGTACGCGGGTGCCGCTGCCCCCGCCGTCGACGCCGATTATGTATTCGATCATGTTATGCAGCCCCGCGTTTGGTTGATTGCGCCTGTCTCGGTTCTTTTATTTCTCGGGCGGCGAAAAAGCTGAAGGCACTATATTGTCGCCTCGATGGCTTGTCAACAGGTATTTAAGTGGTATTAATAAATGACGTGCGCGATGCCGCGCCATGCCCGAAGGTGAGATTGCAAGTGTTTGTTAATAAAGGATATTTTCCCTGTTGGGAATGGTATTGAAATTGGCCTTGTTTAATGCCAATTTTTTCCGACTGGTCTGTGTCTGGTGTTGCGCTGTTGCTTGTATGCATGCTTGGCAAGGGATGCCATGAAGAGTAAAGTCCGCCTTTTACACCTGAGTTGGAAGAGCATGATGAACGACAAGGCAGCAAAGAGCGCATATTGGGACGACTGGCAGCAAGAGGCGCTGGCCGCCGGCGTGTCCGCGCCGCTGGCCGCGCTGGGCATGGAACTGATGCGCACGCACCGCAAGAACCGCTGGCCGAAGGATTTCCTGGGCCGCGAAAGCGATGGTCCCGTCATGATCGAAATGTGCCTGGAAGACGAGGCGGAAACGGAATTGTTCTTTATCGAGAACCTGTATCCCTACGATGCGGCGCTGATCGAAAAGACGCGCCGCCGCCTGTGCCTGCACTGAGAGCGCTGACGCGTGACTGGAACGGCCGCCTTGTGCGGCCGTTTTGCTTTTCGGGTGGCATTTTCATGGGGGAGTGTCATAATGGCCCAGGCATTTCCGCCCAGGCATGGAGTTGATAATGAGCAAGGCACAGGACAGCAAGAAGGAAGCCAAGAAGGCAGCGGCCAAGACCATGAAGGCGGAAGCGGGGATGGGCAGGCAAGAAGAGCGCAAGCGCTGAGCATGCGCGTGCGCCGTTCATTGACGCGCCCGTGGCGTTCGCCGGCCCTGCTGGCGGCGTTCGCCCTGCTGGCCTTGGGTACGCCCGCGTCCGGCGTGCTGGCGCAGCAAAAGGCGCCGCCGTCCACCTTCGGGCAAGTGGTGGGCAATGCCGTGCTGTGCATCGACCAGATCGACAACAAGGCTTTCTATGCCTATCTGCTGACGGCCTTCGGTCCGGCCTACAAGCATGAAGGGGGCGCCTACTGGTTCCGCACGGACGCCACCCTGTGGGGCGCGCCCATTACCGACGTGATCGTCAGCGACGACACCAGCCCCCTCGTCTTTATGGGCGTGGTGGCGGACTCGACGCCGGAAAAGCTGGAACCGGCCATCCGCGGCGCTTCCGGCCTGCGTTTCAATAAACTCGACAATTCTGCCTTTCCCGTCCGCGGTTCCGTGCCTGGCAGTAAAATCGTCTACTTCCGCAGCAAGGCGAAAGTCTATTGCGCCAAATACAAGCCGTTGCCGCCCGCCCGCACCCGATGAGGGGTTCGGCTTGCCGCCGCGCATTTTGATCGTTTCATCCGCAGGGTCTCCATGTACACGCATTATTTCCAGCTCAAGCAATCGCCGTTCTCGATCGCCCCCGATCCCCGCTACCTGTTCATGAGCGAGCGCCACCGCGAAGCGCTGGCGCATTTGCTGTATGGCGTGGGCAGCGGCGGCGGCTTCGTGCTGCTGACGGGGGAAATCGGCGCCGGCAAGACCACCGTGTGCCGCTGCTTCATGGAACAGATTCCGGAAAACTGCCAGCTCGCCTATATCTTCAATCCGAAACTGTCTGTCGAGGAATTGCTGCATTCGATCTGCGAGGAATTCCACATCGCCCTGGCGCCCGGCGTGGCCAGCGTGAAAGGCTATGTCGACGCCATCAATGCGTACCTGCTGGCCAGCCATGCGCAGGGCAAGAACAATGTGCTGATCATTGACGAAGCGCAAAACCTGTCCGCCGCCGTGCTGGAGCAGCTGCGTTTGCTGACCAACCTGGAGACGAGCGAGCGCAAGCTGCTGCAGATCATACTGATCGGCCAGCCGGAATTGCGCGCCATGCTGGCGCGGCCGGAACTCGAGCAGCTGGCGCAGCGCGTGATTGCCCGCTATCACCTCGGTTCGCTGACGGCCGAGGAAACGGCCAGCTATGTCCGTCACCGCCTGGCCGTGGCGGGCGGCACGGCGCAGACGCCGTTCGGGCCGCGCCTGATGGCGCAGATCCATGCCTTGAGTCATGGAGTGCCGCGCCGCATCAATTTGCTGTGCGACCGCGCGCTGCTGGGCGCCTACGTGGAAAACCAGCCGCAGGTGACGCGCCAGATACTGCACCGTGCCGCCGAGGAAGTGTTTGCCGAGGCGGGCGCCGGCGCGCCACGCGTTGCGGGCTTGCGCTGGCCGCATGTGGCGGGCGGCGTGCTGGCCGGCGCCGTGGTCACGGCCGCGCTGGCCTGGCATTTCATGCCGCGTCCGTCCGCCGTGCCCCCTGTGCCTGCCCTGGCCGCTTCCGTGCCGGCCGCCTCCGCTGCCACGCCA
>NZ_WFLL01000083.1:0-9068 GCF_009208755.1 Janthinobacterium sp. FT14W
CAACCGCCTGAAAGATTTCCGCGCCGTCGCAACTCGCTACGATAAACGCGGACACAATTATCTGGCAGTCGTGATTATCGCAACAATGATTCTATGGCTCCTCTGAAATCAGTCAGATAGACCCTAGGCCAGCGTCGGATTGATTTTGACGTGGTTTTCCACTTCCGTCACGCCAGGGGCATTCCAGGCGGCTTTTTCCGCATCCTCGCGCTCCACCCACGAGCGCACGCTGCCGCCCAGCACGACGCGCGGGCCGTGCGCCTCGACGGTCAGGCGGGCCGCGTCGACGGTGGCGCTGCGCTGGAAGGCCGAGATGATTTTTTGCCGCACTTCGCCGGCCGATGCACTGGGCCGCAAGCTGATCTGGTTGACGACGCTGCGCACGCCGCGCACGTTGTGCACCGCCTCCTCGGCCCGCTGGCGCTGATAATTCCACGCCACGGGTCCTTCGAGCCGCAGCACGCCATCCTGCACCACCACCTTGATCGCCTCGGACGAACTGGGCAGCTGCGCCTTGAGGGCCACCACGGCGTCGCGGGCGATTTCCGGATCGGGCCTGGCCTGGCCCGCCAGCCTCACCTCGACGTCGTTGGCCACGCCAGCCACCCCGGCCACGCCCTTGACGCAGCGTTCGGCACGTATCTTGTCGCCGAAGCTGTGCGCGAACCCCGACAGCGTGACCACCCCAGCCTTGACGGAGACGGCGATATCGCTGGCGCTCACATCAGCCGCCCAGTCCAGTTCATGCTCGACATTCTTTTTGACTTCCGTATCGCTCAGCATATGTACCTCCATGTTTCCATTGATGTTGGCCCAGCCAGGCCCCGTGACACTCCTGCCAGCATAGGAGCCGGCCAGTTGTCCCCCTTGATACACATCAATCGTGCAAGAAGGCCGCGTGCATGGCGACGGACGGGGACGGCTGCGGCTCACATGCCCCAGTGCCGCCCGACGTAGCGCTTTGCCGCATAGGCCAGCACACCGTATGCGCACAGCAGCAGCGGCAGCAGCATCCAGTACGCGGCGGGCAAGGGGCGAAAGCCGAGGACGCTGGCCAGGGGCGAGTACGGCAGCCAGATGCCGGCCACGCAGACGATGGCGCCTGTTGCCGTCAGGGCGGCGCTGGCGCGGCTGCGCAGAAACGGTACCCCCGCCGTACGGATGATGTGGATGACCAGGGTTTGGCTCAGCAGCGACTCGATGAACCAGCCCGTCTGGAACAGAGCCGCATCCTGCCAGGCATCGAACAGCCACAGCATCATGGCAAAGGTGGCGTAATCGAAGAGGGAACTGACCGGCCCCAGCAGGGCCATGAACTTGAAGATGCCCTGGATGTCCCATTGCCGCGGCAGCGCGATGTCGGCCGCATCCACATTGTCGGTCGGAATCGCGGTTTGCGAAAAATCATACAGCAGGTTATTCGTCAGCACCTGGATGGGCGCCAGCGGCAAAAAGGGCAGGAACAGGCTCGCCCCCAGCACGCTGAGCATGTTGCCGACGTTCGAGCTGGCACCCATGCGGATGTATTTGGTGATATTCGCAAATACCCGGCGCCCTTCCCGTACGCCGCTCTGCAGCACCAGCAGGTTCTTTTCCAGCAGAATGATATCGGCCGCCTCCCTGGCGATATCGACGGCGCCGTCCACCGACACCCCCACGTCGGCCGCCAACAGCGCCGCACTGTCATTGATGCCGTCGCCGAGAAAGCCGACCACGTGTCCCTTGCTGCGCAGCAAACGCACCACGCGCGCCTTCTGTGCCGGGGCCAGCTTGGCAAAGACGCGCGTGCGCTGCGCCAGGTCGGCCAGCGCCGGGTCGTCCAGACTGTCGATGCGGCTGCCCAGCACCACCTCGCCCGCCGCCAGTCCCACCTCGCGGCACACCTTGCGGGTAATGACGTCGTTGTCGCCCGTTAGGATTTTCACGGCCACGCCACTGGCTGCCAGCGCCCCGAGCGCGGCGGCGGCGCTCTCCTTGGGCGGATCGAGGAAGGCGATATAGCCGGCCAGGGTCAAACCGGTCTCGTCGGCGATACGGTAGGCATCCTTTCTGTCGGCCATGTCCTTGTAGGCGATGGCCACGACGCGGAAGCCATCGTCATTCAATGCCCGTGTCTGCTCATTCGCTGCGGCAACATGCGTGGCATCGAGCACGCCACGCCCGCCGTCGGCTTCGTAATGGGTGCACACGGCCAGGATTTCTTCCACGGCGCCCTTGCACACCATCAGGTGGCCGCCTTCCGGCGTCGCCACCACCACGGACAGGCGGCGCCGGGAAAAGTCGAAGGGAATTTCATCGACCTTGGCATAGCCGGCGTCCACGCCCAGCAAACCGTGCAATTCCACATGCGCCAACACGGCCACGTCAAGCAGGTTCTTCAAACCGGACTGAAAATGGCTGTTCATCCACGCATAGCGCAGCACGCGCTCGGATTCCTGGCCATGCAAGTCCAGGTGGCGCTTGAGGATGATGCGGTCCTGCGTCAGGGTGCCGGTCTTGTCGGTGCACAAGATATCCATGGCGCCCAGGTTCTGAATCGCATCGAGGCGCTTGACGATGACCTGGGTGCGCGACATGGCCAGCGCCCCCTTCGCCAGGTTGACGGTGACGATCATCGGCAGCATTTCCGGCGTCAGCCCCACACCAACGGCCAGCGCGAACATCAGCGCCTCCAGCCAGTCATGCTTGCCCAGGCCATTGATCAGCACGACCAAGGGCACCATGACGGCGATGCAGCGTATCATCAGCCAAGTAAATTGCCGCACGCCCACATCAAAGGCCGTGGCGGGCCGCCTGCCGGCCGCCTGGCCGGCCAGTTCGCCAAAAAAAGTCCTGCCGCCCGTGCGCACGATGAGGCCCGTGGCATAGCCGCTCAGCACGTTTTCGCCCATGAAGCACATATTCGGCAAGTCGAAGGGCGACTCGACGGCGAGGGCGAAAGGACCGGCACACTTTTCGGCGGGCATGGCCTCGCCCGTGAGCGCCGCCTGGTTGATGAACAGATCCTTCGCTTCGAGCAGGCGCAGGTCGCCGGGAATCATGTCGCCGGCCGCCAGGAGCACGATATCGCCGGGCACCAGCGTTGCCATGGGCACGTCGGTGCAGGCGGCCTGGCCGTCCGCGCCGCGCCGGCGCACGCTGGCGCTGTTCCTGACCATCGAGCGCAGGCGCGCGGCGGCGGCGCTCGACCGATATTCTTGCAGGAAAGACATGCCGATCGCCAGCAAGGTCATCAGGACAATCAACAGCGCCGCCCGTGCGTCGCCCAGGAAGTAGGCGGCGGCAGCCAGCGCCAGCAGCAAGGTGTTCAGGGGATGGCGCGCGCGCTGCCACAATTGGCGCGCCATGCCGGGCGCCTCGTCCCGGTTGACGACATTGGGGCCATGACGCCGCAGCAGTTCCTGCGCGCTGTCCCGGTCCAGCCCCGCCATCGAGGAACCGAGTGCCGCGCAGCAGGCCTCGGCATCGAGCCGGCTCAAGGCGCGCAGCTCTGCCGTTTCAGCCTGCCGGCGTTGCTCCTGCGCCTGCCCACCGTGTGTCGACATTGTTCCCTCCATCCGCTTGCGCGGCCCGGATTTCGCCGTGACGCCGCCCTGCGCTATGCCGCTGCAACGCCTGAAGCGAGGAAAAGCGCCGCTGCGGCGCTGGCACCGCCGCCTCCCCCTCAGCCGTTGATAATGCGCGGATACAGGCGGGTTGCCAGCAGGGTCAACAACAGCAGCGCCACGATTTGCACGGCAAAGTCCGTCACCAGTCCGAAGGTGCTGGGTACCTGCTCGATCATCAGCCGCCGCAAGGCATCGACCTGGTACGTCAGCGGATTGACGATGGCGAACGCATGCAGCCAGTCCGGCATGAGGCTGAGGGGATAGATCGCGTTACTGGCAAAAAACAAAGGCATCGTGAGCACCTGGCCTATGCCCATGAAGCGTTCGCGCGTCTTCACGAGGCAGGCGACGAGCAGGGAAAAGGTCGAAAAGACAGCCGATCCCAGCATCACCATCGACAGCACGCCGGCTGCATCCCATGGCGTCGTGCGCAAGGGCACACCCAGCGCCGCCGCCAGCGCGTACACCACCAGCGCCTGCGACACGCCGCGCACGCCGGAGGACAATGCCCGCCCCAGCACCAGCGCGTAGCGCGGTGCCGGACTGACCAGGTATTTATGCAAGATGCCCAGGTCGCGCTCCCAGATCAGCGATACGCCGTAAAAGATGGCGACGAACAGCACGCTTTGCGCAAGGATGCCGGGCGCCACGAAAGCCACGTAGCCGACCGGACCGGTTGGCATGGCGCGGGTGCGCGCCAGCACCTGGCCGAAAATCAGCAGCCACAGCGCCGGCTGCACCATGCGCGTGAACAGCTCCAGCGGATCGTGGCGCAGCTTGCGCACATCGGCCTCGGCGACGGCCAGCATCTGGCCGATGGCGCCAGCCATGCGCCCCAGCCTATTCACGGCGCTGGACAGTGCGGCGGACCTGGGCAACATTCTTGTAATCCTCCCTTTCGCTCATCGACGCGCCCGTCAACGCAATAAATACATCGTCCAGGGTGGCGCCGCTACCCTGCTGCGCCTTCAGATCGGCCGGCGTGCCTTGCACGATCATCATGCCGCGATGCATGAAGGCCAGGCGCTCGCACCGTCGATCGGCTTCACCCATGTCCTGCTTGGTCATGTGGATGGTGGTGCCGAATTGCCGGCGCAAATCCCGGATGTGCTGCCAGACGCCACGGCGCGCCGTGGGGTCGAGGCCGACGGTCGGCTCGTCGAGAAACAGTACCGGCGGGCGGTGCAGCATGGCTTGCGCGATTTCCAGGCGCCGCACCATGCCGCCGGAATAATGGCCCACCAGACGATCGGCGGCGCCCTCCATCTGCATGAAGGCGAGCGCCTGCCGTATCCGTTCGCCGCGTTGAGTGCGCGGGATACGGTACAGCTTGGCCGTAATCAGCAAGTTTTCATACCCGCTCAGTTCGCCGTCGGCCGACAGCATCTGCGACACGTAGCCGATGTGGCGCCGCACTTCCAGGGCTGCGCGGCGGATGTCGTAGCCGGCCACCAGCGCCGTGCCGGCGCTCGGCGGCAGCAAGGTCGTCAACATTTTGATGAGGGTGCTCTTGCCCGCGCCATTGCTGCCAAGCAGGCCGAAGACCAGCCCTGAATCAATAGCCAGGCTGACGTGATTGACCGCCACCAGGTCGCCAAAACAGCGCGTCAGTGCCCGCATCTCAATTGCTGCCCCCTGTTGCTGCGCCGTCCCTGCATGCATGTCCTTGCCTCACGGTAGTTGATCTGGCTGCGCTCCGCCCATGACGATGAACCACTGCGCCGTATCCGCATGGCGCTGCCCCTGAACACGCGCATGGCCGAGGCGCGCCTGCTGGTACAGGCGCTGCGCTTCCAGCAATTGCAGCAGGCTGGCCTGCCCCGCCTGGTAGCTTTGCTGCGTCAGTCCGAGCACGGCCAGCGCCGTCTCGAGCGCCTTGCGCTGCGCCTCCAGCAGGGCGACATCGTGCTGCAGCGCCTCGAGCGCATCAGCAACCTGGCCGAACGCTTGCAGCACGGTCTGCCGGTAGGCTTCCAGCTGTGCGGCATAGGCATCGGTGGCGGCGGCACGCTGGGCGGCCAGCACGCCCGCATCGAAGACGGGCGCCACCAGACTGGCGGCCAGGCTCCACAGGCTGGCGCCGCCCAACAGGCTGCCCGCTGTCGCCCCCGTCGCCGTCCACTGCGCGCTCAAGGTGACGTCCGGATAAAGTTGCGCCGCAGCAATGCCGATGGCCGCGCTGGCCGCGTGCAATTGCGCCTCAGCCGCAAGGATGTCAGGCCGGCGCCGCACCAGCAGCGACGGCAGCACCAGGGGCAGCCGGGCCGGCAAAGTGAAGGCCTGCAGAGTGAACGGGGGCGGCTGCCATGGTGCCGTCTTGCCGGCCAGCACGGCCAGCGCATGCGCCGCCACGCTGGCTTGCTGTTGCAGTGGCGGCAACAGGGCGCGGTCGCTGTCGAGCTGGCTTTCCGCCGTCAGGACATCGAGTCGCGCCGATTTGCCGGCCTGCGCCGCCAGGCGCACCAGGTCGAGGTTGCGCTGGTCGACGGCGATGATGTCGCCCACGGCGGCGATCTGCTCGCGCGCCGCCGCCAGGGTGATTGCCTGCCGTACGGTATTGCCGCTCAGGCTCAGGCGTGCTGATTGCCATTGCGCAAATTGATAGTCTGACAGTGCCTGGGCCTGCTCGATGCGCCGCCGCGTTGCGCCGAACGCGTCGGCGTCGGCACTCAATGCCGGTCCAAAGGACAGGACATTGGCGACGCGGTCCAGGCCGCCGTCTCTCCCTCCCTTGGCGCGGACACCCGAGGCCGTCAAATCGATGCGCGGATAGCGGGCGCCGCGCGCCGCGTCGAGCACATGCTGCGCCTGCGCCACGGTGTCGCGGGCGCTTGCCAGGCTGGCACTCCCATCGAGCGCCATGGCGACCAGCGCATCGAGCGCAGGCGAGCCGAAGGCCTGCCACCAGCGTGCCGGCACGGCTTGTCCCCCACGCAAGCTTTGCGCGGCGCCGCCCTCCCCATGCGCCAGGATGGCCCCGTCATGCCGCGTGTAGTGTTCGAACGGCGGGGCCGCGGGCCGCACGAAATCGGGCCCGGCGGTGCAGCCCGACGCCGCCAGCGCGACCAGGGCCGCCGCCACGGCGCGTCGCGCGCACGGCGGGCGCGGATGACAGGCGCGCTCATTCATAACGCAGGGCCTCGATCGGATTGAGGCGCGCCGCCTTGCGGGCCGGGTAGTAGCCGAAAAAGATGCCGACGGCGGCCGAGAACAGGAAACCGCCCGCGACGGCCGCTGGCGAGATGACGGTCGGCCATTTGGCGAGCGCCGAGATGATGCCGGTGGCGATGATACCCGCAGCGATGCCGGCCATGCCGCCGATGACGCTCATGAAGACCGCCTCGGCCAGGAACTGCAGCAGCACGTGACTGCGGTGGGCGCCGACGGCCATGCGCAGGCCCACTTCGCGCGTGCGCTCCGTCACCGAGACGAGCAGGATGTTCATGATGCCGATGCCGCCGACGAGCAGCGAGATCGAGGCGACGACGGCCAGCAGCGCGGCCATGACCCGGCTGCTGCCTTCGGCCGCATCGGCGATCTGGCTCAGGTTGCGCACATTGAAATCGGGCGTATCGCCGGTCCGGATGCGGTGGCGGCGCAGCAGGATGGCGTTCACCTCGTCGATCGCCGCATGCACCTGGGCCGCGCCGGCCGCCTGCACGTAGATCTGGTTGACATAGCCCGTCAGCCTGGCCTGCAGGCCGAAAGGATTCGGCGCCGGCGGATACGGCGAGCCGGCATTCGCCTGCTGGGTGGGCGCCGCCACGCCGAGTATCTTGCGCTCGGCCGTGCCGAACGGGATCATCACCAGGTCATCCTGGTCCTGGCCGTACGCCGTCTGGCCTTTGGGCGCATACAGCCCGACCACGCGCAGCGGCATGCCGCGCACGAGGATGGTGGCGCCGACGGGGCTTTCGTCAGCGGCGAACAGCTGGCGACGCACGGTCTCGCCGATGACGGCGACGAGAGCGGCACCGTGGTCGTCGTCATAGCTCAGCCCCCGCCCTTCCGCCAGGTGCCAGTTGGTGACGGCCGGATAGCTGGCCGTCACGCCCTGGATGGCAGTGGTCCAGTTCTGGTCGCCATATTGCACCTGGCCGCTCTGGCGGATCAGGTAGCTGACGGCGCCAACCTGCGTACTGTCGCGGCCGATGGCCTCGGCATCGGCCACCGTCAGCGTCGAAGCGCTGCCGAAGCCGGCCCGCACGCCGCCGCTGGTGGCCGCGCCTGGCACGACGACGAACAGGTTGGTGCCCAGGCTCTCGATCTGGCGGCGCACGGCATCGTTCGCGCCCTGTCCCACAGCGATCATCGCGATCAGGGCGGCCACGCCGATGAAGACGCCGAGCATGGTGAGCAGCGAGCGCGTCTTGTTGCGCAGCAACGCCTGGGCCGCCGCCGTCAGCAACATCCGCAGGAATGACCAGGAGGCGGCAATGTGCGCCGCACTGGCCGGCGCCGCCGGCGTCACGCCCGGGGCGACGCCGGCCGCTGGCGCCGGTGCCGCGCTGCCCGCCGTGGGCACGTCGGACAGCACCGCGCCGTCGCGCATCGTCACGACGCGCTGCGCATAGGCGGCGATGTCGGGTTCGTGGGTGACCAGCACGATGGTGACGCCCTGCCCGCGGTTCAGGGCCGCCAGCGTCTGCATGATCTCGTGCGAGGTGCGCGTATCGAGATTGCCGGTCGGCTCATCGGCCAGCAGCACGCGGGGCGTATTGATCAGGGCGCGGGCAATGGCCACGCGCTGCTGTTGCCCACCGGACAATTGTGCCGGCGTATTGCGCTCGCGCTCGGCCAGTCCCAGCAACGCCAGTGCGGCGCGGGCCCGCTCTACGCGCCGGCTGCCTTGCGCCGCCAGCGGACCGGCGTAAAACAGGGGCAAGGCCACGTTCTCCAGCGCGCTGGTGCGCGGCAGCAGGTTGAAGCTCTGGAAGACGAATCCCAGGCAGGTGCTGCGGATCTGCGCCAGTTCCGCTTCGCGCAATTGCGCGATATTCCGTCCTTCAAAGAAATATTCACCGCTGCTGGGACGATCCAGGCAACCGAGGATGGCCATCAAGGTCGACTTGCCCGAACCGGATGCCCCCATGATGGCGACAAACTCGCCGCGCCCGATGCTCAGGTTAACGCAGCGCAAGGCCTGCACATCGACCTCGCCGACGCGATACGTGCGCGTGACGTTGCGCAGCTCGATGCAGGCGTCATCCATGCTAGCGCCCCGGCGGCGGCAGGCCGATGGGCGCGGCCGGGCCGCGGCGTGCGGCATCGGCCCGCTCCGAGACGATCACCGCATCGCCTGCGCGCAAGGGGCCGCCGACGATCTGCGCATACGCGTCATCCTCGAGGCCGATGGCGACCGGCAGGCGGCGCGGCTTGCCGTCGTGCAATATCCAGACCTGCCCCGCACGCGCGCCCGGGCCGGCGGCCTGTTGCGGCGCGGCGGCGGCATTCCCCGCG
>NZ_WFLL01000084.1:0-8511 GCF_009208755.1 Janthinobacterium sp. FT14W
CGCGCTGCTGCCGCTCCTGCAGGCGGCGCTGGGCGGCGGCGCAGCCGCTAGCGGCACCGTCGTCGAGATGGGCATCCGCTGGCTGTGCGTGCCATTGGCGAGCGCGGCGGCCTGCCTGGCCGTGCGCGCCGACATCGCCGCCCTGACGGCCTTGCTTGCCGCCGCCCGGGCGGACGGCCTGGCGCTGTATGGTCCGCACGATGCGGGCGGTCCGGCCGACTACGAAGTGCGCGCCCTGCTCAGCGAGCACGGCGCGCTGGTGGAAGACCCCGTCACGGGCAGCGCCAACGCCTGCATCGCGCACTTGCTGGCGGGTGCCGGCTACCGCGTGCGCCAGGGCACCTGTTTGCAGCGCGACGGCCGCGTAGCCGTCAGTTTCCGCGCTGGCCACGCGTGGATAGGCGGCGCATGCCTGACCGTGATCGCAGGTACGATATTGGCCTGAACACGGAAAAGCGCCATGGAATGGGCGGCTGTTGGATATTTTTGACGAAGGAAATACGGCCAGGACCGTCTTATTCCGTGGCCCGGGCTATCGCATAAACAGGCACGCTCTGGTATCGTCTTACGCTTAGGCAACGCTCAAGCTCGCCTTTACAAGCAGTGCCATTCATTCCTCCAACTACCGAGACATCCATGCGTTTTATTCTTTGTTTTCTGGCCGCGATGGCCAGCGTTCCCGCATCGGCTGAAAAGCTGACCCTGGAACGCATCCACGCCGATCCGGCGCTGGCCGGCCCCGGCGTGCGCAACCTGAAGGTTTCGCCCGACGGCGAGCGCGTCACGTTCCTGCGCGGCCGCGCCGACAACCAGTTCCAGCTCGACCTGTGGGAATTCAAGCTGAAGGACAAGAGCACGCACCGCCTGGTCGACTCGAAGGCGCTGGTGCCGAATGAAACGATCTCGCCCGAGGAGCAGGCGCGCCGCGAACGCGAGCGCACGGCCAGCCTGAACGGCATTCTCAGCTACAGCTGGTCGCCGGACGGCAAGCAGCTGCTGGTGCCGCTGGCCGGCAATCTGTACCTGGTCGATGCGGCCCACCCGGACAAGGCGCGCCTGGTCGCCAAGGGCAATGTGCTGGACCCGAAAATCTCGCCGAAAGGCCGCTACGTGTCGTTTGTGCGCGATCAGAACATCTATGTGATCGACCTCAAGACGGGCAAGGAACGCCAGCTGACCACCGATGGCAAGGGCAGCATCCGCAACGGCGAAGCCGAATTCGTCGCGCAGGAGGAAATGGGCCAGCGCACCGGCTACTACTGGGCCCCGGACGATTCCGCCATCGCGTATAAGCGCTATGACGAAGCGCCCGTGCCCGTCGTGCGCCGCTTCGAAATCTTCGCCGACCGCACCGACGTCGTGGAACAGCGCTACCCTGCCGCCGGCGACCCGAACGTGCTGGTGCAGCTGCTGATCGTCTCGCCGGAAACGGGCGCGCAGCGCCAGGTGGACCTGGGCACCAACCCGGACATCTACCTGGTGCGCGCCGACTGGAGCGCGGACGGCAAGTCGCTCGTGTACCAGCGCCAGTCGCGCGACCAGAAGACCTTGGACCTGGTCGCCGTCGATGCGGCGACCCTGGCGCAGCGCACCCTGCTGACGGAAACGTCGAAGACCTGGGTCAGCATCCATGACGACCTGCACTTCCTGCCGAACGGGCAGTTCCTGTGGTCGTCCGAGCGCACGGGCCGCAACCACCTGTACCTGTACGACATGGGCGGCAAGCTGCTGCACCCGGTGACTTCCGGCGAGTGGGGCGTCGACAGCGTGCTGGCCGTGAATGAAAAAACCGGCAAGGTGTATGTGTCCTCGAACCGCGACGCGGTGATCGACAAGCAGACCTACGCGCTGGCGCTGGACGGCAGCACGGCCGACAGGCCGCAGCGCGTGACGAAAGCCGACGGCTGGCACGACACGAAGTTCTCGAGCAATGGCGAAGTCTTTGTCGACACGTACTCGGACCCGGCCACGCCGCCGCAAGTGAGCATCCGCCGCCCGGACGGCGCCATGGTGGGCTGGCTGGAAGAAAACGCGCTCAATGCCAGCCACCCGTACGCGAAATACAAGGCCGACCACCTGCCGACGGAATACGGCACCCTGAAGGCCAACGATGGCCAGACGCTGTACTACTCCATCGTCAAGCCGTCGAACTTCGACGCGGGCAAGCGCTATCCCGTCTACCTGTCGACGTATGGCGGCCCGCATTCGCAGCACGTGGCGCGCCGCTGGGGCAACAACTTCGACCAGTACATGGCGCAGCAGGGCTTTGTCGTCTTCCGCCTCGATAACCGCGGTTCGTCGCGCCGCGAGCGCGCGTTCACGGACGCCATCTATCACAACCTGGGCGCGGCGGAAGTGGCCGACCAGCTGGTGGGCATCGACTGGCTGGGCAAGCAAAGCTTCGTGGACGCGAAACGCATCGGCGTGTTCGGCTGGAGCTACGGCGGCTTCATGACCCTGCGCTTGCTGTCGGCCGCCTCCGACAAGATCGCCATGGGCGTCTCCGTGGCCCCCGTCACCGACTGGTCGCTGTACGACACCCACTACACGGAGCAATTCCTCGGCATGCCGAAGGAAAACGTCGATGGCTACAAGGCCAGCACCGTGTTCGCCCACCTGGACGGCCTGAAGTCGCCGCTGCTGCTGGTGCACGGCATGGCCGACGATAACGTCCTGTTCAGCAACAGCACGCGCCTGATCGACGCGCTGGTGAACCGCGGCGTGCAGTTCGACCTGATGACGTATCCGGGCGCCAAGCACGGCATCTCGTCGCGCGCGGGCCAGCGCCACGTGTACAAGAAAATCGAGATGTTCTTCAAGCAGAATCTGGGCAATCCAGTGAAATAAGTTTGAGCGGCATCAAATAAAAACCGCCGCCTGTCTCGCGACAGGCGGCGGTTTTTTTATGCGTGCGCCAGATTACGGTTTGCGCGTAACGGTTTCCACCGCATCTTTCACGTCGCCCACCTTCTTCTGCACTTTGCCTTCGACCTGGTTTGCCAGGCCCTTGGCTTGCTGTTCTTCGCTGCCGACGATCTTGCCAGCGGCTTCCTGGATTTTACCGCCGACTTCCTTCAGTTTACCTTCGACTTGATCTTTGTTCATGATGGATCCTCACTGTAGTTGGTACATCTGTTGTCCCGCCCGCAAGGGCCGGTACTGCGGCTCACACGCTGTTGCAAGCTGCTTGCTGCGTGTCGATGTGTCCATACTACGGGGCGGGGGGATCAATGCTCTGTACGGTTCCTAACACATGCTCAATATGCGCGAATGTCGGCGATCACGCGGGCTTGCGCCACACGGTGGCCAGCCACGGCTGCTGTTCGCGCGGCAAGCCCGGCGGGCGGTAATACTGCTCGACCAGGCTGAAGCCGGCCGCCTGCACGTACGCGGACCACCTCTCCTCGTCGTGATAGCTGCCGTAGCGGGCGCCATTCCAGCCTTCCTGGTTGTGGCCGCGCGGGTTCGAGCTGAACAGCACGCCGCCCGGCTTCAAACAGGCGTACAGGGCGTGCAGCACGGAGGGCAGGACGGCGCTGGGCACGTGGAACAGCACGGCATTGGCGAACACGCCGTCGAAGTGCGCGGCCGGCAAATCGAGGTCGACAAAATCCTGCTGCCACACGGTGCAGCCGCTGTAGGCGCGCGCCATTTCGACGAAACTGGGACAGCCATCGACGCCCGTGGCATGGTGGCCCATGGCCGTGAACGCCTTCAGATCGCGGCCCGGGCCGCAGCCCAGGTCGAGGATCGCCAGGGGCGCGGGCTTGCCGATGGCCTGCAGCAGCGCGGCAATGTTCTGGCTGACATCGTGGTCGCGCGTGCCTTCGAAAAACTGCGCGGCGCTGGCGTCGTAATGGGCCAGGGTGCGGCCCGTGATGGCGTGGATGGGATCTTGCGGTGGGGTGGGCTTCATGGCGGTCCTGTCGGTATGTACCGCCATTTTACGGTGCCGGCGCGCTGCGTGCCGGCACCGCTTATCACTACCAGACGCGCACGCGCTGTTCCGGCGCCAGGTACAGCTGCTGCCCCGGCTGGACGTCGAAAGCCGGGTACCAGGCGTCGAGGTTGCGCACGGTAGCGGCGCGGTATTGCGCCGGCGCATGCCCATCGGTGAGGATTTGCTGGCGCGCCGCCGCTTCGCGCGCCTTGCTGCGCCAGCTCACGCCATAGCCCGTGAAGAAATCGCGGTCCGCGCCCGCCTGCGCCGGCTTGCCCTGCTGCGACAGGGTGAACGCGTCATGCGCGGCCGCCACGCCGGCCAGGTCGGCCAGGTTTTCGCTCAGGGTCAGCTGGCCATTCACGGCCAGGTCGGGAAACGGCTGGTAGGCCGCGAACTGCGCCACCAATTGCTTGGACGCGGCCTGGAAATGCGCCAGGTCCGCTGGCGTCCACCAGTCGCGCAGCTTGCCCTGGGCGTCGAACTGGGCGCCCTGGTCATCGAAACTGTGGCTGATCTCGTGGCCGATGGTGGCGCCGATGCCCCCGTAGTTGGCCGCATCGGACGCTTGCGGGTCGAAGAACGGCGGCTGCAGGATGGCGGCGGGGAAATTCAACGCATTTTGCAGCGGCAGGTTGACGGCGTTGACCAGCTGCGCCGGCATGGCCCAGGCCTTGCGGTCGGGAGACTGGCTCAGCTTGGCCAGCTCCTGCCGGTAATGAAACTGTTCCGCCCGCTGCACATTGCCCAGCGCATCGCCGCGCACCACGCGCAAGCCCGCATAGTCGTCCCAGCGTTCCGGGTAGCCCACGCCCACGTACAGGGTCTTCAGTTTTTCCTGCGCCTGCGCCTTGGTGGCCGGCGCCATCCAGTCCAGCTTGTCGATGCGGCGCGAGAAGGCGGCGACGATATTCGTCACCATGTCTTGCACGCGGGCTTTCGATTCCGGCGGGAAATAGCGCTCCACGTACAGCTTGCCGACGGCATCGCTGAGGGCAGCATTCGTCGCGGCCAGCGCCCGCTTGCTGCGCAGCGACTGCTGCGGCGTGCCGCTCAGGGCGCTGCCATAGAAGGCAAAGCGCTGGTCGGCGGCCGCCTTCGGCAAAATGGTGCTGAAATGGTTGATCGTATGGAAGGCCAGGAAATCCTTCCAGGTAGCCAGCGGCACGCTTGCCACCAGCGCCGCGCTGCCCGTCATGGCCGTCGGGTGCCAGACGATGAAATCCGTCTGCGCGCCCAGGCCGGCTGCCTGGAAGAAAGCCTTCCAGTCCAGGCCCGGCGCCTTGCCGGCGAAGTCGGCGGCGCGCCACGCATTGTTGCCCTTGGCGACATCGGCCGAATCTTCGCGGCTGGCGTGGCTCGCGGCAATTTGCTGCTCCAGCGCAAACACGCGCGCGGCACGGGCCGGCGCATCGCTGTAGCCGGCCTGCTTGAGCATGGCGGCGATGTGCGCCTGGTAGCCCGCGCGCAAGCCCTGCATGCGCGCGCTGTCGCCCTGGTAGAAGGCGCGGTCGGGCAAGCCCAGTCCGCCCTGCAGCAGGTAGGCCACGTTGCGCGTGGTGTCGTTCAAGTCTTGCGCCACCCACAGGCCAAACAGGTTTTCCGTATAAAAATTCGTGGCATTGAGGGGGTCCACGTCGGCACGCAGGCTCTCGCCCAGCGCGCGGGCCAGTCCGGCCCGGTCGCGCACGGCGTCGATCTTCTTCAGCAGCGGCTTGATGGGCGCCCAGCCTTTCGCTTCGATAGCCGATTCATCCATCCAGGAACGGTAAAAATCGCTGACCTGGCGCGCCGCCTCGTCCGTCTGTGGCGCCGCCGCCAGGCCTTCGACGAGGCCGATGATGCGCTCGTTGGTGGAGTTGGCGAGCATGGCGAACGAGCCCCAGCTGCTGCGGTCGGCGGGGATCTGCGTGCTGCGCAGCCAGTCGCCGTTCACGTAGTCATAGAAGTCGTCGCCTGGCAAGACTTTCACGGGGGCGGCGGCCGTGTCGCCGGCCGCCTGGCCGTGCGCCTGGGCCGGCAAGCCGGCCAGCGAGACGCCGGCCAGGGCGAGGACAATGGCAGCCTGGACTGGCGTCCGGGACCAGGAAAAACGCAAACCGTGCATGGCGATCCTTTCGATCAAATAGCTGAAAATGAGCTGACAATGAGCTGTAACCAGGGCTGAAATCATAGCGTGTTTCCCGCCCAAAAACCGCTCCTGAACTTTTTTGCCCGAGCATAAAAAAATCGGCCTATAGTTTCACGACCCCCGTGCCGCGTGTACGCCAAGGAGATTGCCATGCAACTGGAAGCGCTGTTCCAGCATCCCCACGCCCTGCCTGCCGCCCCGAAGATCGTCGATGAACTGGTGCGCAGTTTCGACAACCCCGCCATTGCCACCGAAGACATCGCGCGCCAGCTGGGAGCGGACCCCGTGCTGAGCGCCAAGCTGCTGCGGCTGGCCAACTCGGCGTATTACCACGTCTCGCGCAGCATCGGCACGGTGGAAGACGCCGTGCTGATGCTGGGCTTTGTTACCGTGCGCACGCTCGTCATCAGCTCGGGCCTGGTCAGCGGCTTCAAGACCGTGCCCGGCCTGAACCTGCCGCAATTCTGGCGCTACAGCCTGCACAGCGCCGTGTCGGCCCGCTGGATTGCGAGGCAGGCGGGCGACAACCAGGACCTGGCGTTCACCATCGGCATGATGCATGCGATCGGCCAACTGGTGATCCATGCCGCCATGCCCGAGCAAGCCATGCAGCTCGACAAGATCGCGCCGCCGCTCGATGCGCGCCGGCTGGACGCGGAACGGGTGTCGCTGGGCTATGACTATGCGCAGGTGGGCGCCGAACTGACGCGCCGCTGGAAGTTCCCCGCCGCCTTTGCCGACGCCATCGCCGCCTTCCCCGATCCGCTGGCCAAGCCGCCCTTGAACCGCCTGGCCGCCATCGTGCACCTGGCCGCCTGGCGCGCGCGCATCGATGAAAACCAGTTGAACAATGAGGAAATCATCGCCTGCTACCCCGGCGACGTGGCTGAAGCGCTGGGCTTGCCGCCCTCGGTACTGGTGGACAAGATGCCGCCGCCGGCCGAACTGGGCACGGGACTGGAAGAACTCGTCACATAAATCTGCCGCCGCCGGACTCGCCACCCCAGCATCCATGCGGCCTGGCGGGTGATTCCGGCGGTGCGCCGGAAATCATGCAAATTATTTTCACTTTTTTTTCAAAAACACCCTCAAGTTCCCGATCAGCACGCCGTTAATCTAGACAAGCGGTAATCCATTCACTAGTTACGGGTGTGCTCATGACCTCCAACGACGTTCTCTCGATGTATGAAAATATTGCAGGAATGACCAATAAAATGGTCGTGGCCGCACGTTCGAGCGACTGGGATGGCCTCGACACCCTGGAAAACCAGTGCGCCAGCGCCGCCAGCACGGCCATGACGGGCAAGGTGCCTGCCCTGGCCGGCGCCTCGCGCCTGCGCAAGATCGACCTGCTCAAGCAAATCCTGGCCAACGACCGCGAAATCCGCACCATCACGGAGCCGTGGATGACGCAGTTGTCGAACGCAATGCCGGGCTCGCGCGCCCGCATGTAAATAAGCAAGCAAGCAAGTAAGTAAGTAGGCAAGTAAATAAGCAAGCGCCAGAAACAGCAAAAGCACCCGCGGGTGCTTTTTTTACGTCTGCCGCCTTGCCGGGGAGCGCGGCGCCTGCGGCGCGCGGGGAACAAGGAGGGGGAATTGGGAAGGCGAGCCCCAGGTATCTCCTGGCGTCGCCTCGCTGCCGGTTGCATCCGGCGTTCGCGAGCACATCGTCGGCATCGCAAACCGCTTCCAGACCCAGGCGTTTATGCAACGCTACACCTGTTTGCCGCGCCACACTATCGTTGGTGACTGCGCCAGGCTGGGGCTGTTTTGTCGTAGAGCAAGTCCACTGAATTAATCATATCACCATATTTAAGAAACAGGCAACACGAGATACAAGCATTTTTCTGTCTTTTTTCAATATCTTTTTTTATATCAAATTCCAGCCCCGCCCTTAACGCGAGAACGGCTCCGCCTCCGGCTCGGCCGCCTCTTCCTCTACCGCTTCCGTCAGTACGGGCACATCCTTCTTCTTGCGGCCAAATGGCTTGCGCAGCAAGACCCAGTATTTTGATGGCGCACCCGGCCCCGCCGCCTGTTTGCGCTTGCGCACGACATACGCGACGAGCGCCGTCAACAGCAGGAAGGCCAGGGTGCCGATACCGAACCACAGCAAGCCATTGCCGCCCGCCTTCTTTTCCTTGTCCGCCGCGGGTGCCGCGTGCAAAGGCCTGGGCTTGGCATGGGGCGCTTCCGCCACGACCGGCGCGGCAACGGGCGCAACGGCGCCAACGGTGGCGGCCGGCAGCGCCAGCGCCTTTTGCAGGGCGCCGATCTTGCCCTCCAATTCACCCAGCTTCTCATTCAGGGCCGTATTTTTCTCATCCAGCGCCACGCACGCTTGCGCCTGTTCCATATTGGCCTGCGGCGCGCATGCGGCCGCGGGCGCCGGGCGCAGCGCGGGGGAAGCCGGCACGGCCGCGGCCGGTGGCGGCACG
>NZ_WFLL01000085.1:0-8437 GCF_009208755.1 Janthinobacterium sp. FT14W
TCATTATTTCTTGTGAACATTTGATATTTTAAGTATTACGCTGCTTACGCAGCGCTGCACTTACATCAAATGCCCACACTTATCGACTGTTAATTGTTAAAGAACTGTATTCGGTTACTGCTTTCGCGCTATCGACAAAGCGTTGTGTTTGTCATCTGCGAAGAAGGAAGAGTATGAAGCATTTCGCCAAATCCGTCAACCCCGTTTTTCAGCGCATTGCGCTTAAAAACTTTTACTGCATCGCCGTTTCCGGTGATCCTCAAGTGCCGCATTTGACTGCGTCTCATTGGGGAGGCGAACTATAGCAAAGCGCCCCACGGGCGGCAAGCTTTATTTCAACAATTCAGCAACCGCCATGCCCACCTCGGTCGTACTGGCGCTGCCGCCCATGTCCGGCGTACGTGGCCCATGCTCGAGCACCTGTTCGATGGCGCGCACAATCGCATCATGCGCGGCCGTGTAACGGGCGTCGCCATTGCCGAGGAAGTCGAGCATCATGGCGCCCGACCAGATCATGCCGATAGGGTTGGCAATATTCTGGCCATAGATATCGGGAGCGGAACCATGCACGGGCTCAAATACCGAGGGAAATGTGCGCTCCGGATTGATATTGGCCGACGGCGCGATGGCGATCGTGCCCGTGCAGGCGGGGCCCAGGTCGGACAGGATGTCGCCAAACAGATTCGACGCCACCACCACGTCGAAGCGTTCGGGACTGAGCACGAAACGGGCCGCCAGGATGTCGATGTGATATTTGTCCCAGCGCACGTCGGGAAAGCTGGGGCCCATCGCTTCCACCCGCTCATCCCAGAATGGCATGCTGATCGCGATGCCATTCGACTTGGTCGCCGATGTCAGGTGTTTTTTAGGCCGGCTTTGGGCCAGCTCAAACGCATACTTCAGGATGCGATCAACGCCCTTGCGCGTAAAAACGGATTCCTGCAGCACCGTTTCGCGCTCGGTGCCTTCGAACATGCGGCCGCCCACGGACGAATATTCTCCTTCCGTGTTTTCACGCACTACATAAAAGTCGATATCGCCCGGCTTTTTATTCGCCAGCGGACACGGCACGCCCGGCATCAGCCGCACGGGCCGCAAGTTGACGTATTCATCGAACTCGCGCCGGAATTTCAACAGCGAACCCCATAAGGAAATATGGTCGGGCACCTTGTCCGGCCAGCCGACGGCACCAAAATAGATGGCGTCGAAATCCTTGAGCTGGGCAAACCAGTCCGGGGGCATCATCTGGCCATGCTCCAGGTAATAATCGCAATTTGCCCATGCCATTGTCGTGAACTGCAAGTCGATATTGAAGCGGCGCGCGGCGGCCTCGACCACACGCAGCCCTTCCGGCATGACTTCATTGCCTATGCCGTCGCCGGCGATGACTGCGATTCTGTGTGCTGGTATGGGATTCTCCTGGATATAGATGGATGCGAAATCGATGCGTCGATGATACTGGTCCCATCTCAGAATACAATCAGGGAACGCATAACCCTAGCATTCACATTTCGTGGTCAATCGATGAAAAATACACCGCTGCTGGAAGATTTACGCCTGTTTTGCCAGGTCGCCCATAAAACCAGCTTCGCCGCCACGGCGCTGGAACTGGGTATTTCCAAGGCCGTCGTCAGCAAGCGCATCGGCATGCTGGAGGCCGCGCTGCAAGTACGGCTGCTGCACCGGACCACGCGCCGGGTCAGTGTCACCGATCACGGCGAGATCGTGCGGCAATGGGCGCAGCGCATTCTGGAAGATGTCGAGCAGATGGGGGAAGCGGTAACGCAGTCGAAACTGCAGCCGCAGGGCGTGCTGCGCATTTGCTCCAGTTCCGGTTTCGGGCGCAACCGGCTTGGTCCCGCCCTATCTCAGCTGGCACGGCAATACCCAGACCTGAAAATACAGCTGGAATTGCTTGACCGCCCCGTTGACCTGCTGGGCGAAGGTTTCGACCTCGACATTCGCATCGGCGTGGTACACGAGCCGGACCTGATCGCCCACCGCATTGCCAGCAACCAGCGCGTGCTATGTGCCGCGCCCGCCTATCTGGAGCAACGCGGAACGCCGAACAGCCTGGCGCAACTGCGCGAGCATGACTGCATCGTCATCCGCGAGCGCGACCAGGATGGGCGGCGCTGGAAACTGCAAGGGCCGCACGGGCCGGAAACCGTGAAAGTCGATGGGGCGCTTTCGGCCAACAATGGCGAGATCGTCCATCAATGGGCACTGGATGGCCACGGCATCATCTTGCGTTCGGCATGGGATGTGGAAAGCAGCCTGGCGCAAGGCAAGCTGGTGCGCATTCTGCCCGCGTATCAACAGGCTGCCGATGTATGGGCGGTGACCACCTCGCGGTTGTCGAACTCGGCCAAGGTCAGGGCCTGCGTGCAATTCCTGCAACAGTGGCTGCAAGCCCGCGCCTGATGAGTTAGACCAGGTGCGCCACGTCGGGATACAGACGCGCAAGGGTATCGGAAGTGATGGCGGCCATCACGGGAAGGACGCGCTCCGCGGCTTGCTCCGGCGATTTTTCCCGGCGCACCTCTTTCCACAACTCCGCCAAAGCCGTGTCATGGCGCGCTACCGCTTGCTCGACTTCATCCTGCCAGAACGCCGGCGCTTCGCCTTCGACGAAATTGCCGCGGCCACGGCCAAAGTGCGCCACCGCCAGATAACGCAGCACGCCCGCAACGACCAAGGTACGCAGGAAGGCGTCCGTAAATTGCATGGTGGGCTCATTGCGCTCCGTGCCGGAATTAAAACCCCAGGCAGCCCCTGCAAACGTCAGTGCACCGACCACGCCGCCCAGCAGCGCCCCCGTGCCCAAGGTCAGGCCGCCGGAAATCAGGTCGGCCGACAAGCCCGTCGCGGCGCCGGAAATCATGGCACCCAACAGCCCCGCTTGCGCCTTGTCAATCGGCGCGCGCACGGCAAAATTATCGCGTACCCGTGCATTGATCTTATGCGCATCGGTCGGATCGAGTTTGTGCAAGATCAACAGTTCACGCGTGGTGTCACTGCTGCGCGTATTGAGCCGCGTCACCAGGCTGGCCATCGCCTTTTCCTGACGTTGTTGCTCTGCATTCTTGCCGATACCCACCACCTGCAAGGCCGATTTCAGCAAGCCCTTGGAAGCGGACTCGATGGCTTCTCGATCCTGGCCTGCCGCAGCCAGCTGCGTGGCCAGCAGATGCATGGCCTGCTGGAAGCGTGCCGTATTTTGCGCTTGCCAGGTAGCAAACAAGCGCGCATAGCCAGCTTGCTGCGACTGCGGCAGCAACTTGCCCACGGCTTCGTAAAACACGCGTTCATGCACCCAGCAGCGGGCAAAGGCATCGAGCGCCAGGACGTCGCGCACGATCGGATACTGCTGCAAATGTTCGCGCCAGCGCGCCTGCTCGCCGTGTTCCTCATTGCCCGGTCTTGGCGGCCCCATCTGGTTGAGCAAGACCACCACGGGTTTGCCCAGCCACTCGAGGATTTTCATTTCCGCCGGTAGGTAGCCCGCGTCCCTGGGATTTTCCGAGGAATTCACCAAATACAACACCACGTCAGCCGCGTCCTTGGCCGTGCGCAGCGCTTGCTGGCTGAGCCAGAACGGACGATCGCGGTAACGGTCCAGCACTTCGCGCAGGAACCAGCCGATGGGATTGCCCGATTGTCCCAGGCGCTTGAGCAGGCGCACGGAATCGCCAAAGCCTGGCGTATCCCATAATTGCAAGGCATCGCCCTGCGGCGTGGCCAGCAAGGTATGCGATTCCGCAAACACGGTCACGTGGGCGGCGTCGCGCACTTCGCCGATGTCCACGCCCACCAGGGTGCGCGCCAGGGTCGTCTTGCCATTATTCGTATGCGAAATCAGCGCAAACTGAATCTGCACCGCATCGTCCTGCACATCTTTATTCACATTCATACTCATGCTGCAGCCGATACTTTCAAGCCGACACCGGCATCGAGCGGGTGCAAGGCAGGATTGAGCAAATTGACCACGGTGGCGGGGGTTTTATGGAACTGGCAGAACTGCTGCCATAAGGCGACTCTTTCCGCCAAACGGACGGCATTATCCGCCTGCTCGCCCGCGTGCTCCAGGTAGCTGGATTCGTCGATCAGGACGGCGATGCCGCGCGCCGACGATTGCACCAGGTAATCGAGGAAGGCGCCGTGATTTTCCTTTTCCGGCGTCGCCGTCAGGTTGAACAGCACGGCCGTGATATTGACTTGCGGATCATTCAGGTCCGTGCCGCGCAAGACGTCCTGCGGTTCTTCGCCATACGACGTCGATGGACGCAACATCATGCGTCCTTGCTCGCCAAACAGCATGATGGACAGCTGGCCCAGGCCCTTGTGGCGCGCCTCATCGACCGTAAAGCTGTAGGGCAAGACGCGCAGCATGCCGCCCGTGGCCACGCCGATGCTTTCATTAAGCTTGCGGAAATATGGCTGATCGAGATCCAGCGGGAAGTGCTTGGCCAGGCACGCGGCGCGCCAGTTGTTGAGCAAGGCCAGGATCAGGCGGGGGACGACGACCAGCAGGAAGATCGTTGCCGCATATAAATGCACCCAGCGCGCGCCGCCTTCCACGGTTGTTGTTTGCGGGAAACGCAGCGCTTCGATTTCCGCCAGCGAAAAGCCTTGCAAGTGAAACAGTGCAATAGCCGGCGCAAACAGGGTGGAAAGCAGACTGTGCACCTGGCCCACATTCAGGAAGGTGCTTTCCCAGCCGGCCGCGTATTGCGACAGGAAGCCGCGCGCATACAGCGAGGCAACGGCGCCGATGGCAAACATGGCGGCGCTCAGGTGGATGGTACGGCTCAGGCGTGCGGCCGTCAGTTTGGCGCTCAGGTGCGCCCATTCCCCCATGAAACTGAGCAAGCCTGAAGACAGCGCGTGCGGCAGCTTGCGGGGCAAGGCCAGGCGGCCCACGCTCAGGTGGCGCACCAGCCCCGCTTTCGGCCAGCCAAGCGAATGCGATGGGATGCAGAGCCAGATCAGCAAGCCCAGATACACCAGCACGTTCCAGGCGATGATCAGCAGCAGGGGCGCCGACAGCAGATCGACGCGGTGCGGATCGGTGATGCGGTCCAGCCCGGCACCCAGCAGCAGGGCCAGCAATGGCAGGATCAGCGCCACGGTCTTCATGCCGTTGCGACGCTTCGCGAAGGCAGCGAAGGCCGGCGTACGCTCGGTGATGCGCTTGATGATCAGCTCGGAACGCTGCTGCAGGAAATCGTCACCCGTGACTTCGGCCTGCTTGCCCGAAGCTTGCCACTGCGCAAGCTCACGCGCGCTGCGGCTGGCATACATGCGGTCGTCCTCGCTAAGGACTTCTTTTTTCTGGTCAGCCGTCTCGATAGCCCGGACCAATACCACTTCTCTCGCAATCTGCTCGTTCATGGTGCTCCTGTTTTTGTATGAAACGACAACTCGACAGGCAGATTGTGACGTACTTTTGTGTTTCAGGCCAACGCATCCTCGGTCCGGAGCAAGTTATGCAGGAGATAAATCAGGAAAGAAGCGATCCACGCCGACCACAAGGTGTGCGTAAAAAATTGCGTACCTTGCAACTGTTGCTGCCAGCCTGCCGTCAAACCGCACAGCAACATGACACCGGCGAGCAGCAGCGCCGTGCGTGGCCGCCCAGGCAGGCAGAACAGTGGCAAAGCCAGCATCCACCAGGCAGTATTCGCCTGGGTAGCGGGCAGGCAGGCCATGCCAGATGCACTGGCTGGCAAGGTTTCCAGCAGACGCGCATACGGTTCCATCCCGCCATAGCGCAGCAAATCCGTGGGACAAGGCACATCGCTGAAGGAAGAGAGGAAATAGATGCTTAGCGGCACCAAGACGGCCGACAGGGCCACGACGCGCAAGGTGCCGCGGCGCGATGCAAGCCAGGCCAGCGGACGCAAAGTGTCCCAGATGGCCAGGCCGATTACGGCGGCGCCAAGCAAGGTCATGCCAAACTGAAAACCGCCCGCCAGCGCGCTGCCGGCACCAATAAATTGCCCACGCGCACCGTCGAACATGCTATCGGCGATGATGAGGTCGAGGTTGCTGTAATTGCCGATCCAGAGTATCAGCATGGCCGACAGCATCAGGACGCTATCGATGCCTTTGGGAGTTTTGACGAGTTTAAGCTTGGACAACATGGGTGCACACATTACTTGATGAGATGAAAGGGACTGGCCGCACAGGGCTGCAACCATGGAAGTCATCGTACCGTGTCAATATGAAGAGAACATGACGCCGTCCGCCGTTCACAACAGGGACGGGGCAAAACGGGCTTCCAGCCTCACCTTACAAGTACCGGCATGAATTGCGCGTCAACAAGGCGTTAAGTTTTCGTGAAGTGCACGCAAAAAGCAGGCTTAAATGAAATCAATGCGCAGCACGCTGCCGCCGGCGGGACGGACACTGAATGCCAGGTCCGCGCCCAGATACAGGCAGATGCGTTGAACCAGGCCCAGGCCCAGCCCTGTACCGGACGAGCCGCCCAGATTGGCTGGTATCGGTTGATGCAGCAGGCGCGCGCGTGCCGCTTCGGGCAAGCCTGGGCCCGTATCCTCGACGATCAGCGCGCACCCGGCCAGGCGCACGATCACCTCTCCCTGCAAGGTGTACTGGCAGGCGTTGCGCACCAGGTTGCCAATGGCGGCCGCCAGCAATTCACGGGGGGCATTGACCAGGAAATCTTCGCCGCCCGCAAACACGAGGCTAAGCGGCTTGCCGGCCGTATGCGATTGGAAGCGCAGGCATTCCTGCCGCGCCAGTTCCGCCACGGACAGCGACGCGCATTCCAGCAATTCAGGCGCGCGCGCCAGGCGCAGCAGCACCGTCACGGAATCGGTCGCTTCACGCGCAGCCCGGTAGATGCGTTCTGAAGCGGAGCGCACCAGCGGCGCATCGGCGCCCTGCTCCATGAGGATTTCCGCCGCCCCCGTGATCACGGTCAGCGGCGTGCGCAGTTCATGACTGACATCGCCCGTAAAAAAGCGCTCGCGGTCGAGAACTTCGGTCAACTCCGCCGTACGCGCAGCAAAAGCGCGCGCCAGTATGCCCAATTCATCGGCGCTGTCCTGCAGCGGCAAGGCCGTTTGGCCCACCTTGACGGCCTGCGTCAGCGACATGATCGGCGTGATCAGACGGTTGGCGATGAAGGCGCCCAGCAACGAAGCACAAATCAGGAAACCGATAAAACCGAGGGCGAACATGCTGTACACCACCAGCTCGATCTTTTCATATTCCGTGGCATGATCGATGACGACGAATGCGCCATGCACATCGCTGCCGACCAGCACGTGCAGATCGACGCCGTCGACGGTTTTTTCGTGCATGCCGGGTGCCAGGCCACGCAAGGGCAACGGCGTGTCTTCGGCATGATGAAAACTCAAGCCGGCCGGCATCTCGACAGGCAAACCGGCCGCATGCCTGGGCGAAGCCCAGGCCGCCACCTCTTTCAGGCGCGCATCGACCAGGCGCACCTCGATGCCTTCGACGGCGATGGCCGCGATCATGGCAAAAAAGACGCTCGCCACCACGGCAAACAGCAGATAGGCGACGATGATGCGCCGCTTCAGCGATTTAAACGGGCGCATCGCTAGTCAGTAATTTATAGCCGATGCCGGGAATCGTGCGCAGCATGGGAAAAGCATAGGGTTTGTCGAGCGCCTGCCGCAGCGCATGGATGTGCGTGCGCAGGGCGTCGCTGTCGGGACGGTCATCTCCCCAGACTTCATGCTCGAGCATCTCGCGCGGCACCAGCTTGGGTGCTTCACTCATCAGGCATTTCAAGATGATGTAGCCCGTCTTGGTCAAGGTCAATGCCTGGCCGGCGCGCCGGACTTCGAATTTTTCCATATCGAAACGCAGTTCGCCCACCGCCAGCACGGCAGTGGCCGTCGTTTGCCCGCGCGCGCGGCGCAGCAAGGCTTTCAGGCGGATTTCCAGTTCCAGCAGCGAGAATGGCTTGATAAGATAGTCATCGGCGCCGCTGTCAAAACCGGCGACCTTGTCTTGCAGGGTATCGCGCGCCGTCAACATCAGCACTGGCGTGCTATTGCGCAATTCGCCGCGCAATTTCTGGCACAGTTCCAGGCCCGTCAAACCAGGCAGCATGACATCGAGCACGATCACATCGTACTCATGCTGGGCCAGCAAGGCCAGGCCCGCATAACCATTCATGGCCGAATCGAGCACATGGCCCTTGGCTTCCAGGTAGACGTAGAGATTTGCGAGAATATCGGGGTTGTCTTCAATGATCAGAATGCGCATACCATCATTGTAGGCGGGATCGGGCAATGCCAGCCAAAAGTACCAGACGAAAAAAAACCCCGCCATGGCTGGCGGGGTTTTTCTCTACTGCGAATAACAAGCCTGACGATAACCTACTTTCACACTGGTTGCAGCACTATCATCGGCGCAAAGTTGTTTCACGGTCCTG
>NZ_WFLL01000086.1:0-8200 GCF_009208755.1 Janthinobacterium sp. FT14W
TGCTCGCTGCTGGCCGCCTGTTCGGTGCCTGCTGGCGCCGGCTTCGCTTCGGCGGCGGGCGCCTGGGCGGGTGCTTGCGCGGCGGCAGGGCTGGCGGGGCGGGCCGCCGGTGCCGGTGCTTGCGCCATATTGCGGCTGGCCTGGCGTTGTTCGATCTGGCGGTTCAGGGTGCGCTGGAAGTCGCCCGCCGCGCCGCTGGTGGACGGCTGGCTGCGGTTGGCGGCGCCCGGCGTGGCGTTCGGCGAGACAATCTGGGAAATCGGGGTTGGCTGGGTTTGCATGATACTGCCTCAGTGTTGCTTAGCGTTTGTAATAGGCTTGTCGCGCCGCGTGCTCATCCATTGCCTTCTGGTCGCGCTTGTTTTCCAGCTTCAGCGCCTGTTCCTGCGCCCGGTTGTTCAGGGTGGTGTACGACATGCGCTTGCGTTCGGCATCCTGCCAGCGCAGTTTTTCATTCTCGCTGCGCGCCTGCGCATGGTTGACCACCTGCTGCTGGCCCATGATGGCGCTGTCGAGCTTGACCATGAAGGCCTGGAAATTGCGGTAGGCCATGGGCGTAATGCCGCTGCTCATGGTGGTCTCGAAGCGCTTGGCATAGTCGTCGCGGTAGCCGGACAGCATGTCGAGCTTCTGGCGGCAATCGTCGAGCGCTTTCAGGGCCGCGCCCAGGCGCTTGGCGCAGTCATCCGTTTCGCGCTGGGCAAGGTCGATCAGGGTTGCAAGTTGGGAAGGAGAAGCCATGGCTGATTATATTCCCGCTATGCAAGCCCTAATCAGTCGAATAGAGCGGTAAGTTGCCCCAAGCTCTCGTCCATGCTGACCCGCTCCGTGATCTGCTGTTGCAAAAATGCTTCGATCTTTTCATGCAGGGCGATGGCCTGGTCCAGCACGGGGTCGGTGCCGGCGCTGTAGGCGCCCACGCTGATCAGGTCGCGGCTGCGTTCATAGCGCGAATACAGCTGTTTCAGCTTGCGCGCCTGCTGCTGGTGTTCATGCGTGGTGATCGAGTGGGCGGCGCGCGAAATCGATTGCTCGATGTCGATGGCCGGGTAGTGGCCCGCCTCGGCCAGGCGCCGGTTCAGCACGATATGTCCGTCGAGAATCGCGCGCGCCGAGTCGGCGATCGGGTCCTGCTGGTCGTCGCCCTCCGTCAGCACGGTGTAGAACGCCGTGATCGAGCCGCCGCCTTCCTCGCCATTGCCGGCCCGTTCCACCAGCACGGGCAGCTTGGCGAAGACGGACGGCGGATAGCCCTTGGTGGCGGGCGGCTCGCCGATGGCCAGGGCGATTTCGCGCTGCGCCATGGCATAGCGGGTCAGCGAATCCATGATCAGCAGCACGTTTTGGCCCTGGTCGCGGAAGTGCTCGGCAATCGCCGTCGCATACGCGGCGCCCTGCAGGCGCATCAGCGGCGGCGTGTCGGCCGGCGCCGCCACGACGACGGAGCGGGCCAGGCCCTCGGCGCCGAGGATCTGCTCGATGAATTCTTTTACCTCGCGGCCCCGTTCGCCGATCAGGCCGACGACGATCACGTCCGCCTCCGTATAGCGGGCCATCATGCCCAGCAGCACGCTCTTGCCCACGCCGGAACCGGCGAACAGGCCCATGCGCTGGCCCCGGCCCACGGTCAGCATGGCATTGATCGAGCGTACGCCCACGTCCAGGGTGTCGACGATGGGCGCACGGCCCAGGGGGTTGGCGGGGCGTACGTTGATGGGAGCGCTGTCCACCGTGTGCAACGGACCGAGCTGGTCGAGCGGGCGGCCCGCGCCATCGAGCACGCGGCCCAGCAGTTGCGGGCCCACGGGCAGGTGGCGCGCGCGGTCGCTGGGGCGGCGGCGCGGGTGCGCCACGCTGCCGGGGCGGGGGATGGCCGGTTCGACGGAAAACACGCGCGTGCCGGGCACGATGCCCTCGACATCGCTTTGCGGCATCAAAAACAGGCGTTCGCCTTCAAAGCCCACGACTTCCGCCTCGACCCGGCCGCCATTCGGCAGGGGCACGGTGCAGGCGGCGCCCACGGCCAGGCGCAGGCCCACCGCTTCCATCACCAGGCCCGCCACCCGCGTGACCCGGCCCGATATCTGCATCGGTTCGACAAAGCCGACCACGGCCGTACAGTCGCTCAGGTAGGCGCGCCAGCGCGCCGCATGGGCAGTGGGGCCTTTGACGGATTCGCTCACGGCGCCAGCCAGTCCAGGTCCTTGCCCAGCGCATGCGTCAGGCGGTGCCAGCGGGTGGATGTCTGCGCGTCGATCTGGTTGCTGGCCGTGTCGATCTTGCAACCGCCGCGTTCCACGCTGGGGTCTTCGATGAGGCGCCAGCCGCCCTTGTCGAGTTCGTCACCGATGCCGTCGCGCACCACTTGCGCATCGTCGGGATTGAGCATCAGCAAGGCCGGTTGTTGCAGCACGGGCAGGTATTCGATGGCTTCGCGCACCATCGGCAGCATCAGTTCGGGGCGCACGGGCAAGGCCGTCTTCAGCATGCCCTTGGCCAGTTGCAGGGCCAGTTCCATCACGTCGTTGGCGATCAGTTCGTCGGCCTGGTGCACGGCCGTGCCGAAATCGACGGCGATGGTTTGCAGGTGCGCCAGTTCCACGGCGGAGGCCGCCTTGCCTTCCGCATACGACTGGGCATGGCCGTCCGCGTGTCCTGCCGCATGGCCTTCCGCATAGCCGGCCGCGCGGCCTTCCTCGAAGGCGGTGGCGCGCGCTTCCTCGCGGATGGCGTCGAGTTCTTCCTGCGTCGGATACTCGAGCGGCGGCGCCAGCTCTTCCTCGTGCAGCTCGCCGTAGGGATCGGCTTCCCGGTCGATCTCGGGTTCGGGGTCCGGCTCCAGCAGCTTGCGCGCCGCCACCACGCTGGGGCGCTCGTCGCCAAACGAGGTCATTTCCCAGCGCTGGTAGGCCGTTTGCTGCTCTTTGGGAATCAAATTAGACAAACGAATCCTCGCCTTTTCCGCCTAAGACAATCTGCCCTTCGTCCGCCAGGCGGCGCACGATCTGCAGGATCTGTTTCTGCTGCGATTCCACTTCCGACAGGCGCACGGGGCCTTTCGATTCCAGGTCTTCGCGCATCATCTCGCCGGCACGCTGCGACATGTTCTTGAAGATCTTGTCGCGCAGCTCCTGCGAGGCGCCTTTCAGGGCGATGATCAGCATTTCCGACTGCACTTCGCGCAGCAGCAGCTGGATGCCGCGGTCGTCGATATCGATCACGTTGTCGAACACGAACATTTCGTCCATGATCTTTTGCGCCATGTCATTGTCGTAGTTCTTGATATTGTCCATGACGGAGCCTTCCTGCTCGCCGCTCATGAAGTTCAGGATCTCGGCCGCGGCGCGCACGCCGCCCAGCGACGATTTCTTGATGTTTTCGTTACCGGACAGCAGTTTCGTCAGCACGTCGTTGAGTTCGCGCAAGGCGGCCGGCTGCACGCCGTCCAGGGTGGCGATGCGCAAGACCACATCGTTGCGCAGGCGGTCCGTGAAGTGGCCGAGGATTTCGCAGGCCTGGTCGCGTTCCAGGTGGACGAGGATGGTGGCGATGATCTGCGGGTGCTCGTTGCGGATCAGCTCGGACACGGATTGCGAATCCATCCATTTCAGCGATTCGATGCCGGACGCATCCTTGCCGCCCAGGATGCGCGACAGCAGCACGGACGCCTTGTCGTCGCCCAGCGCCTTGGTCAGCACCTGGCGGATGTATTCGTCCGAATCGAGGCCGACGGTGGAATTGAGCTCCGTCTGCGCGCGGAAGTCGTCGAGCACCTCGACCACCTGTTCGTGCGCGATGCCCTTCATGGTGGCCATGGCGGCGCCCAGCTTCAGCACTTCGCGGGGGCCAAGGAATTTCATCACTTCGGCCGCTTCGCTCTCGCCCAGTGCCAGCATCAGGATCGATGCTTTTTGCAATCCCGTTGTCTCAGTCATTATTGCCTATCCATGCTTTGATTACGTTGGCCACCACGCGTGGGTCTTCCTGCGCCAGCTTTCTGGCCATCGCCAGGTTTTCGCGGTAGCCGCGGGCCGTGTCTTCTTCCAGCTCTTCCAGTTCGGCTTCGCTGAGCAGGACTTCGTTTTCTTCGCCATCCTTGCTCAGTTCCGGCTCGACGACGGGCGGCGGGGCGCCGAAATCGTCGATCTTGCGCATCACGGGACGCAGCATGGGGCGCACGATCTTGATGAAGATATACAGCAGGATCAGGGCCGTGATGAGGAATTTCGCCAGTTCCTTGGCCAGCGGCAAGTTAGCCGGGTCGCGCCACCATTCGAGCTTGCCTTCGGGCGCGCGGTCGATGCCGTCGAACGGCGAGTTGGCCACGCTGAAGCTGTCGCCGCGCTCCTTGTTGTAGCCCATCGCTTCCTTGACCAGATTGTTGATCTGGACCATTTCTGCAGGGGAAATCGGCTTGACCGTGACCTTGCCATCCTTGTCGAAGCTGCGGCGGTAGTTGACGACGACGGCCACCGACAGGCGGCGCAAGCCGCCCATGGATTTCTGCTCGTAGCGCACGGTCTTGTCAACTTCATAATTCGTCGTCGATTCCTTCTGGGTTGGTGCCGTCGGCGCGCCGCCCGGGGCGCCGGGCGCCTCGGCCGTCAGCGGCGCCGTGGCCACGCCTGGCGGCTGGTTCGACAGGGCGCCCGGCACGCCGGAGGGGTTGGCATTGCCGGCGCCCGTCGATTCGCTCGTTTGCTGGCTGCGGATGGTGGATGCTTCCGGCGGCGAATTCGGCTTGTAGGTTTCGGCCGCCTGTTCGCTTTGCGAGAAATCCACGTCGGCCGTCGCTTCGGCGCGCACATTGCCTTCGCCGACGATGGGCAGCAGGATCGATTCGACCTGCTTGATCACGCTTTGCTGCAGCTGCTGCACGTACTTCAGCTGGTTCGGGTCCAGGCTCTTGATGCCGTTGGCGCGGTCCTTGTCCTTTTCCTGGTTCGACAGCAGGGTGCCGGCCTGGTCGACGACGGTGACATTGATCGGCAGCAATTCCGGCACGCTGGACGCCACCAGGTGCACGATGGCGCTTACCTGCAATTGGTCCAGGCCGCGGCCAGGATGCAGGTTCAGCAGCACGGACGCCGTGGGTTTTTGCTGTTCGCGCACGAAGACGGACGGTTTGGGCAAGGCCAGGTGGACACGCGCCGTATCGACGGCGGACACCGATTCGATCGATTTGGCCAGTTCGCCTTCCAGCGCGCGCTGGAAATTGACCTGTTCCAGGAATTGCGACACGCCCAGCTTCTGGTTTTCCATCAGCTCGAAACCCACGTTGCCGCCCTTCGGCAAGCCTTGCGCGGCCAGTTTCAGGCGCGCATCGTGGACTTGTTCGGATGGCACGAGAATGGCGCCGCCGCCCTCGGAAAACTTGTGCTTGATACCCAGCTGGTCCAGCGAAGCCGTGATGGCGCCGCCGTCGCGGTCCGTGTAGTTGGAGAATAGCACCTTGTACTCGGGCGGCTGGTTCCACATGTACAGGGCCACGCCGATGGCAATCAGTGCCGCCACGCCCAGGCCGCGCAGGAAATTCTTGCCCATCGGCGTCTTGGCGAACGCTTGCACGGACTCCACGGGCGAGCGGGCAGGCGCCGGTTCCGGCGGTATGCGGTTCACATCGATTTCTTCGGCTACAGCCATGATTGCCTTCCGGGGCGCGTATGTTTGCTAATGAGTGGGGGCCGCTTCCACTGGAGGAGGGGGCGATATGCAGAATTATCCGCCACTGTCACGCGCTTCAATCGTCCAAATAGAAGGCGCTTTTGCCGCCTGCTCGGCCGAGCGGCTGGCGTTGGCGCTGGTATTGTGGAACCCTGGCAACATGTGACGGAAGTTATTGTACCCGTCGTTGCCTTGCAAGCCAGAGTTTTGTTCTCTGGGGGCAACAGGCAGGAATAGACCAGAATCGGGAGGCAAAGTGAAAACAGGCGGTATCGATAGCAGCAGGATCGAGGCGATGATCGCGCAACTGAAGTCGGCGGCCACGCGGCCGGAGGCGAAAATACCGGCGATCCAGACCGAGGCTCCGGCAGCCAAGGTGAATTTCGCCGATGCCTTCAAGAGCGCGCTCGATTCCGTGAGCAGTTCGCAAAAGGAATCGTCGGCCATGGGCCAGCGCTTTACCATGGGCGACGAAAAGGTCAGCCTGTCGGACGTGATGGTATCGATGCAAAAGTCCAGCATCGAATTCCAGGCGACGGTGCAGGTGCGGAATAAATTGGTTTCTGCATATCATGAGATCATGAATATGCAAGTTTGATACAGGTAAGTGTATTGGTATGTCACGAACGCCTTACAAACCGTAGCGAGCGGAAGCCAGTTGTGGCCGAGAAGCGGAACTGTACTCTAGTACAGTGAGCATCGCAGGCCGCAAATGGCGACGCGCAGTAGGTTTGTAAGGTGTTAACCTAACCCCGCCATGCGTGCGTTGCGCTCGCGTTCGAGACGCGTGATATAGCGCTGCACGTGCGCCAGCATGCTGCGCGGCAGGTCGACGAACTGGCAGCCCAGGCGGCGGTTCAGCTTGTTGTTCAGCAAGGTCATGTCCAGCGAGTTGCGGATTTGCAAGGTGGCGGTGACGATGCCCACATCGGGCAAGTCGATGCGGCAGCCCGGATAGTCGCGGCCGATGGTTTCGCCCAGCATCAGTTTATTGTCCAGGATGGCGATGCCGCCGCAGCTGATGTCGGCCAGCGGGAACAGGGTGTCGGCGCCGCCCAGCGCGGGCGGCAGGGGAATCGAGACGCGCACGGGATTGCTCACGGGCGTGGTCATGCGGTAGTACTCGCGCCGCTGCAAGCGGATCAATGTTTCCGGAATGGCAATTTTCAAGGCGGGCGTGCCCTCGTAATGGCACTCTTCCACCAGGGCGCTGCTGAACAGGATGCGGATCTTGTCGAGCGACGTTTCAAACGAGATGCCGGTGGCGGCCACCATGCGGCGGTTCTGGTCGGCGTTCACGGAACGGTCGAGGATGACGGTATCGCGCTCCGCATCGACTTCCAGGATGGAGGTGACGCACACATCGGATTCACCGTGGATCAGCATGCGGATCAGCTGGTTCTTTTCACCTATGCTGCGCAGCAAGGCGATGATTTCCCGCCGCGATTCCACTTCAAAGTCATGCCAGTTTTCGAGGCCGGAATCCATAATATGTGCTTGCATTGATGCCTGTCTATGTATCGGTGAGGTTGACGCTGGTGTCGGGCGGCGGCGGGATGGGCCCGCCATTCGCAGATTCAATATGATATAACCAGGCCAGCAGTTCCGCAATCGCCCGATACAGGCCGGGCGGAATCTGGCGGTCCAGGTCGACATCCATCAGCAGCGCCACCAATTCCTTCGATTCATGCACGAAGACGCCGTGTTCGCGCGCCGTGCTGATGATCTGGTCCGCGATCAGGCCGCTGCCCTTGGCCACCACCTTGGGTGCCGGCGTGCCGCTCTGGTAGGCCAGGGCGACGGCCGTCTGCGGCACCTTGCGCTTGCTGTCGTCAAGCATCGCCGTCTGCTCCTGGCGCCGCTGCCGGCGACTCTTCCGCGTCCGGCTTGCCGGCAATGCTCAGCGACGACAATGGCCAGCCGGCCGCGTCCAGCGACGCTTCCAGTCGCGGGGCATGCTGGCGCAAGGTGTCGGCGCTGCCTTCGCTGCCAGCTTGCAGCTGGATGTGCACGCGGCCGCCCTGCAAGACCACGTGCGCGGCCAGGTCGCCCAGCAGGGGAAACTGGAAGCGCACGTTGCTGCGCCAGGCCGTCGCTTCCTCGTCGCCGTCGCGGCCGTCGGGCTGCTGTCCTTCCGGCGCATCCTTGCTGATATCCCACTGCATCTTCTGGCCAGGCCAGGCTTCGCCCTGCCATTGCACGCGCGCCTGTTCGTGCGTGTGCAGCTGCAAATTGATCAGCTGCGCCGAGGCCAGGTCGGTGCCTGTCCTGGCCGTTTCGCCCGGCTGGGCCTTCTGCATCTGCGGTTCCAGCAGCAGCGAAGCCAGCGGCCGCTTGCCTTCGGCCCATTCCGCCACATGCGATTCATAGAACAGGCCGCTGCTTCCCACCGCGTCGCGCAGCTTCTGCGCCACCTGGGCGGGGTTGGCGCCCGGCGCGGCCGTCAGCGGCGTCTTGCCGACCAGCGCCAGGGGCGCGCCGGGCGCGCTTTCCGCCTGGCTGAGCACGCTGCTGATGGCGCGCGCGGTGGTGCTCA
>NZ_WFLL01000087.1:0-8058 GCF_009208755.1 Janthinobacterium sp. FT14W
GCCGGCAAGGCGGCCGGCGCCAGCGCCTGGCCATCCGCTCCCCGTTGTCCCAGCCAGACCCCGGCCGCCAGCAGCAACAGGGCAGCCGCCGCCCCTGTGCCATAGCGTACGGCGCGCCGGCCGCCCGGCGCGCCGCCGGCGACAGCCCCCGCCTTGCCGCCTTGCAGCGTGGTCAGGATACGGTTACGGTCGGCCTCGGCCTGCTGCGCTGGCGTCAATAAGCTGGGCCGGACCGAGGCCCTGGGGCTGTCGTCGTGAGGTCGCAAAATGTGAGCTCCTGTAATATTTGCAAGAGATTACGCTATTCAACAAAATCATGACGCGTGCCATAAAATCAACAGTGCGCACCCCCGCACAATTGAAATGCACAGTCCGTTAATTAGCAGTTTTGTAAGATATACTCCTGAGCAATATCGGTGCCCCCGCCATGGCATTAGGCCGGGGATATCACAAATTCTGCAGCCCAACATTCTTTTGATTGAGGTGCGCGTGTTCCTACTCGCGGTGGCACTGTATTTCATACTGGCATGCCTGATCAGTTGGCTGGCGCTGTTTCCGGCCGGCCGCGATTTTGTCGTGCAAGCCATGAATGGCGCGGAACAGCGCCTCGCCGCGTACTACCGCCGCCTTGCCAGAAGCAGGCAGGCGGGCCTGGCCAGCGTGTGCCAGGGCGGGACTGCCGCGCTCGGCCACACGGCCGCCTTCCTGCGGCGCCATTACCTGCTGTGCCTGGCGGGCATGGCCGTGATCAGCCTGCCGACGGTCCTTGCCCTCATGGCCGACAGCAAGCGCATGCTGGGCGCCTACGATGTGTCGACGCGCGAAATGAATGTCCAGGTGGCCAACCTGCTGCAGGGCGAGCAGCTGGTGCCGCCCGTCGACCTCCCGCCGCTCGTGTTTGCCACGGAAGAAGTACGGCTGGCGCGGCCCCTGCTGGTCTCGGCCAGCCGCAACTGGACACTGTTGAATACGGAATACGCGCAACGTTTGTTGCTTATCTTTAAAATAATGAAAGAAAAGCATGGCTACGACATGGCGCTGCTGGAAGGCTATCGCAGTCCGGAGCGGCAAAACACGCTGGCGGCCATGGGACCGAGCGTGAGCAACGCGGCCGCGTTTCAAAGCTGGCACCAGTACGGCCTGGCGGCCGACTGCGCGTTTTTGCGCGACGGCAAGCTGGTCATCTCGGAAAAGGACCCGTGGGCCATGCGCGGCTATCAATTGTATGGCGAAGTGGCCGAATCGGTGGGCATGACGTGGGGCGGACGCTGGAAAATGATGGATTTCGGGCATACCGAGCTGCGTTTGCCCGGTGTGATGAAGAAAAACTGAGAGGAGCGCATATGGCGGGTCCGGTAATCAGATTGGGCGATAAAACCTCGCACGGCGGTACCGTGCTCGAAGCATCGGCCGTGAGCGACAGCGGCGGCATCGGCATCGCGCGGGTGGGCGACAAGGTGGCCTGCCCCCTGCCCGGCCACGGCGTCTGTCCCATCGTCAGCGGCGACCCGAGCCTGGTCGTCGATGGCCGCCCCGTGGCCCGCCACGGCGACAAGACCAGCTGCGGCGCGGTGCTGATCGCCAGCCAGCAGAGCACCACGGACCAGGCATGAGCGCGCGCCTGCACAAGGAAGAGCGCTGATGCGCGCGTGGCTGCGGCGCTGCCTGCTGGTGCTGGCCGTGTTTGCGCTGTGCTGGGGCGGCGCCATCTGGTACTGGCGCGCCAGCACCAGTCCCGGCGCGGGCGCCAACCTGCCCGGCGTGCCCATGCCGCTGACGGACGCCCCGGGCACAGCCGGCGTGGCCGGTCCCATCGTGGTGGTGCCGGTCCCCGGCGCCGCGCAGCCCGAGGCCACGCCCTCGCCCGCGACCTTGCCGCCGGACTACCCGCGCGATGCGCGCCAGCCAGCCGGTGCGGCGGACCAGCAGGCGATGAGCCAGCAGGCGATGATACAGGCGGCCGCCCAGGCCGCCGTGGCGGCGCAGCTGGCGCACATGGCGCCGCCCGCACCGCCCAGCCTGCCTCCGGTGGCCGCGCCCGACAACAGCCAGATCCAGGTGCAGCGCAGCGCGGCCGCGCCGCAAATCAATCCCGGCGTGCAGCAAGCCTACCAGGCCTTCAACGGGGGCCAGCTGGATCTTGCTCGTCAGCAATATGAAACGGTGTTGCGGCAGGATGCCAACAACCGCGATGCGCTGCTGGGCCTGGCGGCCGTGGCCCTGCGCGAGAACCAGGGTGCGCAGGCGGCAGCCCTGTACGTGCGTTTGCTGGAAATCAACCCGGACGATGGCGAAGCGCTGGCCGGGCTGATCGGCCTGCGCCAGGGCGACGTGGTGCAGAGCGAGGCCAGGCTGAAAGCCATCCTGGCGCGCAGCCCCGACAGCGCTCCCGTGCTGTTTGCACTGGGTAATGTGTACGCCAAGCAGCGCCGCTGGAATGAAGCGCAGCAGCAGTTTTTCCGCGCCTACGGCGCCGCGCCCGGCAATCCCGACTATGCCTTCAACCTGGCCGTGGGCCTGGACCGCCTGAACCAGCCCAGGCTGGCCGCCACCTATTACCAGCGCGCACTGACCCTGGCGCAGACCACGCCCGCCGCCTTCGACCAGTCCGTGGTGCAAACGCGCTTGCGCGAACTGGCGGCCCCCGCGCCGGCGGCAGGCGCAAGCACAGGCCCGGCCCCGGCCGACCCGGCCATCATCATCACCCGTCCGGAATAAGCGCTACATGGCAGAACAGGCAAAACTTCCACTGGGAAAATTGCTGATCCAGAAAGGCGTGATCAGCGAAGACCAGCTGCGCATCGCCCTGATCGAACAGCGGCGCAGCAGCGAACCGCTGGGCAAGCTGCTGATCACTTTGGGCTTCGTCACGGAAGCCACCGTGCGCGAGGCGCTCAGCGAAAACCTGAAACAGGTGAGCGCGGACCTGTCCAGCCTGGTGGTCGACGCCATCGCCCTGAAACTGATCCCGAAGGACGTGGCCAAGCGCTACCGCGTCTTTCCCATCGTCTATGAACGGCAGGCGGACAACCTGATCCTGGCCATGGCCGACACCAGCAACATCGTCGCGCTCGACCAGATCAGCGCCATGCTGGTCAAGGGCATCACGATTTCCACGGTGCTCGTCAACGAATCCGACATTTCGCGCGCCATCGACCAGTACTATGGCTTCGAGCTGTCGATCGACGGCATCCTGCACGAAATCGAGACGGGCGAAGTCAGCTACCAGAGCATGGCCTCGCCCTCGGACGAGTACAGCCAGCCCATGGTGCGCCTGATCGACGCCCTGCTGGCCGACGCCGTGCAGAATGGCGCCTCGGACATCCATTTCGAGCCGGAACAGTCGTTCCTGCGCATCCGCTACCGCATCGACGGCATTCTGCGGCAGATCCGCAGCCTGCACAAATCGTACTGGCCCGCCATGGCCGTGCGCCTGAAGGTGATGTCGAACATGAATATCGCCGAGGCGCGCGCGCCGCAGGATGGGCGCATCAGCATCAAGTTTTCCGGGCGGCAAATCGACTTCCGCGCGTCCGCGCAGCCCACCACGCATGGCGAAAACGTCGTGCTGCGCGTGCTGGACCGGCAGAAAGGCATCGTGCCGCTGGATGCGCTGGGCCTGGCCGAGCCGGAACTGAACCTGTTGAAACTGATGATCGCGCGCCCCGACGGCGTGATCCTAGTGACGGGCCCGACGGGCAGCGGCAAGACCACCACCCTGTATTCGATACTCAACCATATCAATACGGAAAGCGTCAACATCATGACCCTGGAAGACCCGGTCGAGTATCCGATGAACATGATACGCCAGACCTCCGTCAACGAATCCGTCAAGCTGGGCTTTGCCGACGGCATCCGCTCGATGATGCGGCAAGACCCGGACATCATCCTCGTGGGCGAGATCCGCGACCGCGAAACGGCGGAAATGGCCTTCGCGGCCGCCATGACGGGCCACCAGGTGTATTCCACCCTGCACACAAGCTCGGCCATCGGTTCCGTGGCCCGCCTGCTCGACATCGGCATCCTGCCCGACATCATGGCGGGCAACATCATCGGCATCGTGGCGCAGCGCCTGGTGCGCCGGCTGTGTCCGCATTGCAAGGAAACGGTGATCGCCGACGACGTCGAGCGCCGCCTGCTGGGCCTGGCGGCGGACGATGCGCCCGTGTCCATCTGCCGCGCCGCGGGCTGCGAGCGCTGCGCGCACCACGGTTACAAGGGCCGCCTGGCCATCATGGAAATCCTCAAGATGACGGCCGAACTCGACGAATTGACGGCGCGCCGCGCCAGTTTGCGCGAGCTCAAGGCCGCCGCGCGCGCGGCCGGCTTCAAGGGCATCGTCGACGACGGCATGCGCCGCGTGCGGGAAGGCGCAACCACCCTGGAAGAAGTGGGCCGCGTGGTCGACCTGACGGAAAGGCTGCTCTGATGGCGCAATATGTCTACCGCGCCATGGATGCCGCCGGCGCCCTGATTCCCGGCAGCATGGAGGCGGCCAATGTGCCGGACCTGGAAGCGCGTTTGCACCGCATGCAGCTCGACTTGATCGACTGCAAGATCACGGGCCAGTATCTGGTGCTGCTGGGCAAACGCATCATCCACCGCCGCGACCTCATCAATTTCTGCTTCCACATGGAACAATTGACGGGCGCGGGCGTGCCCATCCTGGAAGGCTTGAACGACTTGCGCGAAAGCACGGACCACCCGCGCCTGCGCGAAGTCGTCACGGATCTGATTGAAAGCATCGAGGGCGGCCTGCCCCTGTCGGGCGCACTGGCCCAGCATGGCGACATCTTCGACGCCACGTTTACCAGCCTGATACTGGCGGGCGAACAGAGCGGCAGGATCGCCGACGTGTTCAAGAACCTGTCGGAAAGTCTGAAGTGGCAGGACGAGCTGGCCTCGCAGACGCGCAAGATCATCATGTACCCCATCATCGTGGCCATCGTCGTGGCGGCCGTGACGTTTTTCCTGATGATCTACCTGGTGCCCCAGCTGACGGCGTTCATCCGCAACATGGGCGGCGAGCTGCCGCTGCATACGCGCGTGCTCATTGCCGTATCGAATATCTTCATCGATTACTGGTATCTGCTGCTGAGCTTGCCTGTGCTGCTGTTCTTCGGCCTGCGCGCGCTCGTCCGCCGCAGCGATGGGGCACGCCATGCGTGGGATGGCTTGAAACTGCGGCTGTGGCTGATCGGCCCCGTGCTGCACAAGATCATCCTGGCCCGCTTCGCCACGTTTTTTGCCCTCATGTATGCGTCCGGCATCACCATCCTCGAATGCATCCGCCTGTCCGAAGGCATCGCCGGCAACCAGGTGGTGGCGGCCGGCCTGCGCCGCGCCGCCCAGCTGATCAGCGAAGGCTACGGCGTCACCGCCGCCTTCCAGCATACGGGCATCTTCCCGCCGCTGGTGATCCGCATGCTGAAAGTGGGCGAAGCGACGGGCTCGCTGGACACGGCCTTGCGCAATGTCAGCTATTTCTACAACCGCGAAGTGAAGGAATTGATCGAAAAAGTGCAGGCCATGATCGAGCCCGCCATGACGGTGATCCTGGGCCTGCTGCTGGGCTGGATCATGCTGTCCGTGCTGGGGCCGATTTACGACACCATCAGCACGATAAAAACTTGAGATTCGAGGCCTGAGACCGCCGTGTTCCGCAAACAATTACTCTACATCACCAGCGACGCCCTGTGCGCCTACGACTGGAACCATGGCGTGCTGGGGCCAGGCCACGTCTTTCCCGCCAGCGCGGCCGGACTGGACGGCTTCGCCGCGTGGCTGGAAGATCCGCAGGCACAGCGCTCAAACGTGCCCGCCTACCTGCTGACGGACCTGATCGAGGAAGATTTCCAGCGCCAGCTGCTGCCCCACGTGCGCGGCAAGGCGGGGCGCGCCCTGCTGGCACGGCGCAAGCAGCAATTGCACCGCGACACGCCCTACCGGGGCAGCACCCTGCTGGGCCGCGAAAGCACGGGCCGCCACGACGACCAGGTGCTGTTCTTCGCGCTGACCAACCCGTCGCTGCTGCAGCCATGGACGGAAGCGCTCGAACACTTGCGCGTCCCCGTGGCCGGCATCTATTCGACCAGCCTGCTCAGCATCGCCCTCGTAAAAAAACTGTCGATCGCGCACGAACACCTGCTGCTGGTGACGCAGCAATCGGGCGGCTTGCGGCAAAGCTACTACGAAAACGGCCAGCTGCGCTTTTCGCGCCAGACGGCCACCATCGCGCTCGACGGCGTGGCCGTGAATATCGCGCTGGAAACGGAAAAAACGCGGCAATTTCTCACCAGCACGCGCATGCTGGCGCGCGGCGACGTGCTCAATACCGTCATCCTGGCGCCGGCCGCGCAGATCGCCAAGCTCGAACTGCTGTGCGACAACGGTGTGGAAGTGGCTTACCACTTCATCGACCTGCAGCTGGCCGGCGCGCGGGTGGGCTTGCGCCAGACGCCCGCCTTGGCCGACGAATTGCTGCTGACCTTGCTGGGCAAGCAGCCGCCGCCCAGCCACTACCCGCCCGGCGCGCTGGCCCGCTATTACCACTTCCAGCGCGCGCGCAAGACGCTGTATGGCGCCAGCGCGCTGATCGGCGCGTCGGCAGCCCTGTGGTGCGCGATTAACTTGCTCGGTGGCATCACCGACGACGGCGCCACGCAGCGCCTGGCGCAGGAGACGGCGTCGTACCAGGAACGCTACCGCAGCGTCATGTCGACACAGCCGCCCGCGCCGGCCAAGACGCAGAACATGAAAGTGGCCGTCACCCTGGGCCAGATGATCGCCAGCCAGGCGCCGGAACCGGGCCGGCTGCTGGGCCTGCTGAGCGCTGCGCTGGACCAGGCGCCGCAGGTTGCGCTCAGCCAGCTGCACTGGCATGCGGGCCAGGCGCCCGCGCGCGCGGCCGGCAGCCAGCCAGCGCAGCAGCAGCAGCAGCAGCAGCAACAGCAGCAACAAGGCGGGCCGCCCGGCAGCGCCCTGGCCGGCATTCCCCTGGCGCCGCCGCAGGCGCTGCGCCTGGAAGCGGACGTGGCCATGCCGAACAATGACTACCGCGCGGCACTGGCCGCCATCACGGCCTTCGCGCAAACCCTGGCGCGCCAGCCCGGCATGCAGGTGACCATCGAAGAAACGCCGCTGGACCTGCGCTCCAGCGTGGCCCTGTCCGGCAAGAGCGCCGCGCCCGCGCCGGACAGCCAGGCCCGCTTTACCCTCCTGCTCGCGTGGCAGCCATGAGCGGCCCCGTCAAGCAGCCGCCCCTGCCCGGCATGAAGCGGGCCGGCACGCCCACGCGCACCCTGCCCGCCTGGCTGGGCGAACTGCATCTGGTGCGCGGCGCCCTGCTGTGCTTTGCGCTGACCCTGCTGGCCAGCCTGCTGCTGCTGAGCCTGACCGCCGCCTACCGCATGCGCGCAGCGCAGCAGCTGGACCTGGCCCAGCATACGCGCGCGGCGGCGGCCACCCTGTTCAACCACGCGGAAGCGGAAAAGCAGGAAATCCGCGCCTACGAACCGCAGTTCCTGGCCCTGCGCCAGCGCGGACTGATCGGCGAGGAAAACCGCCTGGCCTGGATCGACGCCATCCGCCGCAGCCAGGAACAGCGCAAATTATTGCCGATCAGCTATGACATCAGCCCCCAGCAAGTACTGCAAGTGCCGTTGCCCCTGGTGATGGGGCAATATCATCTGCGCGGCAGCCGCATGCGCCTGCAGATGGATATGCTGCACGAGATGGATTTGCTGAACCTGTTTGACGATTTGCGCCTGGCCGGCTATTTCGCCGTGCAGGACTGCACGCTCAAGCGCCAGGCATCGGCCGGGGCCGGCAACGGGGCAACGCCCACCCTGGGCGCCGAATGCGAGCTGCTGTGGCTGACCCTGGGCAGCGTGCCCGTGCTGGGGCGGCCATGAGGCGCGCCCTTGTCCTGGGCGCGCTGCTGGCCGGCGCCGCGCTCGCGGCCCAGGCCCAGGCACAGCCGCCCCAGCTGGGACGCTTGTTCCTGTCGCCCGAACAGCGCGCCCAGCTCGACGCGCAGCGCTACGGGGCGCCCGCGGC
>NZ_WFLL01000088.1:0-7690 GCF_009208755.1 Janthinobacterium sp. FT14W
CAGCAGCGCCAGGCCGGCCGCGCCGCCATCGGCGCTGCGGCTGTGCCAGCCCTGCGCCGCGCACCAGGCTTCCAGCATGGCGCGCACGCTGGCGTTGTCGTCGATGATCAGCAGCGACAGGGCCCGGCCAGCCCCCTTGCCGGACGGCTCGGGCGGCGGCGCCACCTTGTCGAAGCGGCAGCTGAAGCGGAAGTCGGAACCTGCGCCCAGCGCGCTTTTCACGCTGAGCTTGCCCCCCATCAATTCCACCATGCGCCGGCAGATGGCCAGCCCCAGGCCCGTGCCGCCGTATTTGCGGCTGGTGCCGCTGTCGCCCTGGGAAAACGCGTCGAAGATGTGTTCCTGCTCGGCTGCGCCGATGCCGATGCCCGTGTCGCGCACGGAAAACTCCAGCGTCGCGCTGGCCGCATCCTCGGCCACCTTGGCGATGGTCAGCACCACTTCGCCATGCGAGGTGAATTTGACGGCGTTGCCTACCAGGTTGATCAGGATCTGTTCCACGCGCAGGGCGTCGCCGATCAGTTCGTCGGGCACGCCCGGGTCGAGCACGAACACGGGCTCCACGCCGCGCGCCCAGGCGCTGCTGGCCAGCAGCACGCCGACGCTGTCGAGCATGCGTTCGAGCTGGAAGCGGCGCTGTTCCAGCACCATCTGGCCCGCCTCGATCTTGGAGAAATCGAGCACGTCGTTGACGATGTTGAGCAGCGACTGCGTGGCCATCTGGATCTTGCCCACATAGCTGCGCTCGCGCCGTTCCAGCGGCGATTCTTCCAGCAGGCGCGCCAGGCCGATGATGGCGTTCATCGGCGTGCGGATCTCATGGCTCATGTTGGCGACGAATTCGCTCTTCGCGATGCTGGCCGCCTCGGCCTTGTCGCGCGCGCGCACCATCTGTTCGTTCAGTTCGTGCAGGCGCAATTCCGTGCGCTTGAGCTCGGACACGTCCGAAGCCAGCACGAAGAAGCCCCGCACGCTGCCGCCGTCGTCGAAATCGGGGATGTAATTGGTCCACGTGTGGCACACCTGGCCGGCGGGATCGAGCAGGTCGCGCTCGAAGCTTTGCGGCCGGCCCGCCAGCACGCCCTCGACGTGCGGCGCGTACACGTCGAACAGTTCCTGGCCCAGCAATTCGCTCATGTGGATGCCGGCCAGCTCGGCGCTGCTGCGGCCGAACCATTCGTTATAGAAGTTATTTGCAAACCGGCAACGCAGATCGGCACCCCAGTACGACACCATGCCGGGCAGGTTGTCGGTGACGGTGCGGATGAAGCGCTCGTTCTGTTCCAGGCGCCAGGTGGTGGCGTGCAGCACCTCGGTGGCGCGCTTGCGGTCCGTAATGTCGATCGACACCCCCAGCACGTGGCTGGCGCGTCCCGCGTCGTCGCGCAAGACCACCTTGCGCGTGGTGAAGTGGCGCGTGGTGCCGTCGGCCGTGTTGATGGCCTCCTGTTCGATTTCCACCATCTGCCCCGTGGCCAGCAGCTTGCGGTCGGCGCTGACGAAGGCGGCCGCCTGCTGCGGCGGGAAGAAATCGTGGTCGGTCTTGCCCAGCAATTGCTCGCGCGAGCGTCCCAGGGTCAGTTCCGCGTGGCGGTTGATCATTTCAAAGCTCAGCTTGTCGGCGCGCTTGACGAAGACCATGGCCGGGATGTTTTCGATGATGGTGCCGAACAGGTGCTTGGAACGGCGGAATTCCGCTTCGCTGCGCTTGCGTTCGCTGACGTCCAGCCACAGGCCCGATACGCCCAGCAACTGCTGTTCCGGGCCGAAGATCGGGTGATACGAGACGATCCAGTGGCTGAGCTGATCGCGCTGCTGCCCGCTGTGGCCTTTCAATTCGATATCGACGATGGGCAAGCCCGTCTCCAGCACCTGGCGCACGCAGCGCTCGACGTCGGCGCGCACGGCGTCGTCGAACAGCATGGCGCCCACGGGACGGCCCAGATGCTGCGCCACGCTGGCGCCGTTGATGGCGGCCAGGTACTGGTTGATCATGACGATGCGCAAGTCCAGGCCCACGAACAGCATGCCGATGGGCGCCGTGGCATACACGGTTTCCAGCAGGCGCGTGGATTTTTCCAGGGCCAGCGTGCGTTCGGCCACCAGGCTTTCGAGCTGCGTGCGGTGGCGCCGCAGGTCGCGTTCCAGCGCGCCCAGGGCGCCGGCCATGTCGGCCGATTCGCGGTCCGTGTGCTTGTTCGAGAGCAAGGGATTGCCCTGCGCCAGCGCGTGTATCTGCAAGGTCAGTTCCTGCAGGGTGCTGGCCAGGCGGCCGCCCACGCGCCAGGCCAGGGCAAAGCCGGCGGCCAGCAGCAGGGCCAGGATGACGGAGCCCGTGACTACCGAGCGCAGCAGGGCTTCGGCCACCGTGCTGGTGCGCATGGTGACGGCCACCGTCCAGGCGTCGCCGGGGCCGCGGCGAAAGCCCGTGTACACGTCCAGGCCTTCCAGCGTTGCATGGCGCAGCACGCCTTCGCGCGCCTGGCGTATCTGTTCCAGCAGGGGCGCCACCGTGCGCTGGCCCACGTAGCGCTGCGGCGCCAGGGTGCGCGCCACGTTGATGCCGTCCCCGTTGATGATGGCCGCGCCCAGGTAGGCGGGCAGGTGCAGCTCGCGCAGCAGCAAGGGCAGGTAGTCGGGCGAATACAGCGCCGTCAGCACATAGGCGGGGCCCTGGTCACGCGGCAAGGGCAGGTTCAGGGCCAGCTGCGGCACGCCGTCGGGCGCCTTGGCCAGGCTGGTCAGCCGCGGCTTGCCGTAGTCGCGCGTGCGTTCCATGCTGGCGGCCCATTTTTGCGGCAAGGGGGGCGGCGCCTGGCTGGCGGGCAGGGCCGTATTAACCAGCTGGCGCCCCTTGGCGTCGGAAACGATGAAGGCATTGACGGCAAGGCCCGGCTGCAGCAGGCCGGCGGCCACGGCGCGCAGGGCGCTGAGGTCGTCGCCTTGCAGGGCGGGTGCGGCGGCCAGCACGCGCGCCGCCATCTGGGCGCCGCTCAGGTCGCGCTCGACGGCGGCGGCGACGGCGCGCGCCGCCTGCGCCGTTTCGCTGACCACATGGTCGCGTTCGCGTGTGTAGCTTTGCGCCACGAGCAGGAGAAACACCAGTGCCGTCGGAATGACCCAGGCGAGCACCAGCCATGAAATTCGCGAGCGTATCGAAGGCAAATCTTGCACCCGGAAAGCTCCCAGAATGGATGAATCGACAGGCAGGCTCACGCTGGCGCTGGCTGACGTTGAATGAAAAGATGCTAGACGAAATTGATTGTTCTGACAAGCCTAGTTTCTGGAGTGGAAAAAAGCTTGCTCAGGGCATACGGAAGAGGGTACGGCGCCGCGCGCCGTACGCCCGGCCCGCCATGGCGGCGGGCAGGCAAGGGGGCTTACGGGACGACGGTCAGCACGTCGACGTCGATCTCGGGGCTTTCCATGAAGTCCTTTTCCACTTCGCCACGGATTTCCACCTGAGTCCGGGCGTCGATCTTGCGGTTCATGAAGACCTTGTCGTCGATGTCCACGCGGATTTCCGCCGTACCGTCCGAGAACGTGTATTTCTCCTTGCCCACCTTGCGCAGCAGGTGGCCGCGCAGCACGACGGCCTGGTCGTCGACGGGATTCTTCAGGATGGCAGCCACGTTGGCGGGCGCGGCCGGGCCGGCCGTCGGTCCCACGTACTGGGCGTGCGCGCCGCCGGCCAGCAAGGCGCAGCTGGCGGCCAGGGAGAGGAGCAGTGTGCGGTGCAGTGGCATGGTATTCCTTCGATAGTGACTGGCGTCTCAGAAAAAGACGGCGGTGCGGGCAATGATAGCACCGGTATTGCCATAGGGCATGTTCGCCCGCACGCTGCCCGTGCTGGCCACGCCATCGTCGAGTTTGCTGTCGATCTGCTCCGCGTAGCTCTCGGGCAGGTTGTCGAAACGGATGCCGTTGCCGGCGCGCCCGCCCACTTCGTCGTTGTACAGGTAGACGGCGCCGCCCTGGGCGCTGGTCATGAATTGCGAGGTGCCGTTGAACGAGCCCGTAATGAAGCCGCCCAGCGCCAGGTGCTGCGGCGCCAGGGTGAATTCGCGCGGCTGGCCGTCGCCGATCTGGCCGTCGCCATTGCCGTTGCCGGCCGAGTTGGGCACGTGCACGGTGCCCTGGATATCGTCGCCGGGCAGGGCGCGGAACTTGTCCTGGTAGGCGTTGACGGCGGCCGTCAGCGAATTCGATTGCTGGATGATGTTTTTCACCTTGGCGCTGTCGATCAAGCCTTGCCCCTTGAGCACGCCGCCGAGCAGCAGGCCGATGATGACCAGGACGATGGCGATTTCTACGAGCGTGAAGCCGTGCTGGCGGCGTGGGAGCATGGAATTTCCTTGGAAAAAGTGCGAGTGCCTGGGATGGCAGTTTACTGCAATTGGCGCCGGGTGCGCATGGCATTTCGGGCGGCAGCTCATGGCGCCGCCTTTGCTTTCTTTGCGGCAATTTCGTCGGCCCGTTGCCTGGCCAGTTCGTCGAGCCGGCGCGCCAGGAAAGCCAGCTCGTGCGGGTCGCTGATCTGGCCGCTGGCGATCAGGCCGCCGATCACCAGGCGGGCGCTGTCGAGCTGGTCCATGTCTTCCAGGATGAACGCTTCCATCTCGCGCACCCAGTGCGGCACCTGCGGCCCCGTCGCCAGCCGGCGCAGCGCGCGCGCGTAGCCGAGCGCCAGCGGCAGGTCGCGCAGCTGGTGCTTGGCCACCAGCACGGCTTGCGCCATGGCGGGCCAGCGGCGCTGCGGATCGGCCGCAAAGCTGGCGGCGACAAAGGCCAGCATGCGCCGCGCGCGCTGCGGGTCGGCCACGCCCGCATACACTTCGCTGGCGGCCATCAGCGCATACTGGCTGCGGGGATCGAGCGTTTGCGCCGTGTCCAGCCAGCCCGCCAGGCGCTCGTAGTCGAGCTGGCGCCACGGCAGGCTGACGCCGGGCTGGTCTTCGAACGATTGCAGGTACAGCAGCATGGCCTTGGCCATGGCCAGCGGCTCGCCCAGGCTGGCCAGGCGCGCCACGCTCGCCGGCGGCGGCGCAGGCAGGGGCCGCGCCTGGGCGGGAGCGTGCTGCTGCGCCGCCCGCCAGCCCAGCTGCAGCAGCAGGCAGGCGGCCAGCAGCCAGCACAGGGGGCGCGGCACCGTGGACCAGGGGCGTTGGGCGGTGGCCATCAGATGTTACGGCGGTAAAAGTCGCACAGCGCGCAGCTGGCCAGCAAGCCGACATAGATGGCGGTTTGCGCCGCCACGCCGGCCAGCGCCTGCCAGTCGCCGGTGGCGTACAGCAGCCACTGCGTGCGCGTAAAATCGTCGAGGCGGGGCAGCAGCAGGGCCAGTGCGTCGATGGCGCCGGCCGCGGCCCGCTGCGCCACGGAGTCGCCCGCGTGCGGGCCGTGCGCCAGCAGCTGCAGGCTGCCCAGCATGCGCGCCAGCACATAGAAGCCGCCCGTGGCTGCCAGCGCGGGCAGGGCTTGCTGCAGGCTGGCCGCGCACAGCAGGCTGAAGGCGGCGACGATCCACAATTCGCCCAGCAGGGACAGGCCCCACAGCGCGCTTTGCGCGGGCGCGGCAAACAGCGCCATCAGCAGGCCGGACAGCACGGCAGGCACGGCCGCCAGCGCCCCGTAGCCCAGCAGCTTGCCCAGCAGATAGGCCGCGCGCGGCATGGGCAATGCCAGCAGCAGTTCCAAGCCCCGGTCGGCCGCTTCGCGCGCCATGCCCGTGATGATGAAGGTGGCCAGCAGGAAGACGCTGGCCAGGCGCAGGGTAGCCGCCAGCAGCGCCGCCTGCACGGCGCCGCTTTCCGTCAGCGCCAGTTGCTGCAGGAAGCCGGCCAGGGCGGCGGCGCCGCAGGCGGCCAGCAAGAACAGCCACGGCAGGCGGCTGCGCAGCGCTTCGAGCAAGGTGTAGCGGGCGATGGTGAGGGCGGGAGCGAGCATGGGCATCAGCGGGGCAGCCTTTGTGCCGCCACCATGCGGTTGAACAGGATGTTCGGCGACAGCCAAGCGACGAGGTCGTCGAACTCGCCGCCGGGCTGCTGCGGGCCGCTGGCGGCGCGGCTGATGAAGGTGGTGGCGTTCGTAGCATTGTTGCGCTCGTCGACATTGTTGCCGAAAGGCACGGCCTGGCGCTGGCCCTGCACGCTGGTGGCGCCGAATGCGTTTTTGCCGTGCGACATGATCATGGCGGGGATATCGTTCAGGGCCGTCGCCTGCAGCAGCGCGCCCCCATTGCGCGTGACGATGCTGATGTCGCGCGGCGTGGACAGGCTGAAAAGCTGGCCGCTGTCGCTGAAGGCGGGCGTCACGCTGTAGCGGAACAGGTTGTTCCAGCTGTCGCCCTGGCGCAGCCCCAGGGTGGCCCACGGCAGGAAGCCGGCGCGTTTTTCGCCATTGCAGCGCGTGCCGCGCCGGTCTTCCAGGCCGCTGAGGGGGGAAACGGCGGGACAGGGCAGGTAGCCGTAGCGCAGCGCGTAGCCCGTCAGCGCCTCTTTCGCTTCGTCCAGCGCCTTTTGCGTTTCTGCCACCTTGCGCTGCTCCAGCTGCACCGTCAGCGGCGTGACCAGGCCGCCTATCATCAGGCCCACGATGACGAGGACGATGGCGATCTCGATCAGGGAAAAGCCGCGCTGGCGCGGCCGGGGTCGATATCTATTGCTCATGGGAGGTTGCGCGCGGCGCGCATGCGTTGGTACAGGGCGGGCAAGGTGATCCACGCCAGCATGTCGTCAAAGGCGCCGCCGGGCAGCGCGGCATTGTCGCTGGCGGGGCGGGCGATGAAACTGCGGCTGGCGCTGTCGTTGGCCGCTTCGTCGATATTGCCGCGCGCCGTATTGACCTGCGTCACGCCGCTGGCGGCCGTGCCGTAGTGATCCTTGCCTTGCGAGAACAGCACGAGGGGCAGGCACTGGGCGCTGACGTCGCACTGGGCCTGGCCCGCCACGAAGGCCAGTTCGCCGCGCGCGCCGCGCTCGAGCACGACTCGGTTGGCGATGGCGGACGACGAGACGATGGGCGCGCGCGCCATTTCCGGCGTGACGCTGTAGCGCAGCAGCTTGCCCCAGGCGTCGGTGCCCGCCACGCCCAGCGCCACCCACGGCAGGAAGCCGCTGCATTCGGCGTCGTCGGCGCAGTCGGCGGCACGTTCGCGTCCGTCGAGGGCGGAGGCGGCAGGACGGGGCAGGCGGCCTTGCGTGGCGGCAAAGCCCAGCAAGGCTTCGCGCGCCTGTGCCAGGGTGGCCAGGGTACGCTGCTGGCGCTCGGCCTCGCCCGTGTTGCGGCCGAAGGCGCCGATCAGCAGGCTGGCTGCCCCCAGGCCCAGCACGGCCACCAGCAGCAACAGGGCGGCACCGCGCTGGCGCTGCGGCTGGCGCTGCACTGGACGCGGCGTCACGGCTGCGCCTCCTGCACTTCGGTGACGGTGCCGCTGGCCGGGTCGTAGCGCTGGCCAGGCTTGAGGCGCACCACCTGGCCCGTCGACAGGCGCAAGGTCAATATGCCCGGATTGCCCGACTTGTCGCGCGCGAGCCGGTTGTGCGGCTCGTTCTGCACTTCCTCGTTCAGCCAGACGGTGGAGCGGCCGCTGCTGCGCACCACGACGCCATTCAATTCCACGGGCGGGGCGGGCGGCGGCGGTGGCGGCGGTGGCGGTGGCGGTGCCAGGGCGGGATCGGCCGCGGGCGCC
>NZ_WFLL01000089.1:0-7284 GCF_009208755.1 Janthinobacterium sp. FT14W
GGCGCCGCGCGCCGTGGGGGCGCACGACAGCTGGCCCGTGTAGCCCAGCGCGCGCAAGCTGGCCGCAATCTGCCGGCACAGGGCGCGCACGCCGCCGAACAGGCGCAGGCTGGCGCCCGCGTCGACCAGCAGGGTCGCTTCCTCCGCCTGCGCCACCAGCGGAGAATATTGCAGCAGCGCCAGCGCCACCGCTTGCAGGGCCTGCGCTTCCAGCTGGGGCGAGCGTTCGTGCAGGCGCGCCTGCGGCGCCAGCATCAGCGCGCCCGCGCGGCGCATGCCGGGCCGGATGCCGGCCTCCCGCGCCAGCGGCGACACGGCCATCACTTGCTCCTGCTCCAGCACCACGCCCAGGTGGTCAGCCGACCAGCGCGGGCAAAATACTTCGAGCGGGAGCCGGGGCAGGCACAGGCCGATCCAGAGTCGCATGACGCAGCAATAATGAAGGAGGTTGCAGGGGCAGGAACAGCGGCGCATCGCGCTGCGGTCCCCGGCGCTTGATGAAGCCGATTTCGATGCCGCCGGCGGCCGGGCGCACGGACAGGCGCAGGGGCGCCGGCGACGCATCCTGCGCGCCGTGCAAGGGACGCAGCATGCAGAACACGGTGTTGCCCCCTTGCGCGGCCAGGTGCAGGCGGCGCAGGCTGTCGGCGCGCACGTGCGATTGCCAGAACAGCAAGGCGCCGCAACTGCCGCTGCGCAAGATGTTTTCCGCCGCCCACAAGGCATCCTTGCTGCCGGCACTCTTGAGCCACAGCAGTTGCGATGGCGCCAGTCCCTGCGCGGCCAGGGCCAGCGCCTGCGGCGGATGGGGCGGCTGCAGCAGCACGATGGGCAAGCCCGGCAATTGCGCCAAGGCGGGCGCCAGCAGCCGCAATTCGCCGCTGCCCGGCTGCTGCACCAGCAGATCGATGAGGCTGCCGCAGGGCCAGCCGCCGCCGGGCAGCTGCGCGGACAGGGCGGCAAAGCCCGTGTCCAGGCAGCGCGTGGCGCCCTGCCCCAGCTGCGATGCGCGCCACAGGGACGGGTGCAAGGCTTCCGGCGCGGCCATCAATTGAGAATGTTGCATCATGACTCATCAGGATTAATACTGTATACATATACAGTACTATCTGATCCTGCTTTTGGCAAGGCATATCTGCGTCTTGCCACCCGCAGGCCGTCCCGCCACGTCCGAAAAACACCGTTTTTCACATCGATTGCTGTACCATAAGCACTCTCCTTACCGCTCGGCAATGCACCGGGCGGCTTCCTCCGTCCATAAGGAAACGCATTTGACCACCATCCAAATCATCAGCGCCATCGTCTTCGGCCTTGCGCTCATCCACACCTTCGCCGCGAAGTCGTTTGAAACATTGGCGAGCCGCCATCCGCGCCATGCGGGCCTGCTGCATTTGCTGGGCGAAGTGGAAGTCGTGTTCGGCTTCTGGGCCTTCATTTTGATCATCATCATGGCCTTTGTCTCGGGCAGCGATGCGGCCATCGAGTACGCCGAGTCGCGCCATTACACGGAACCGCTGTTCGTCTTTGTCGTCATGGTGGTGGCCGCCTCGCGCCCCGTGCTCGACGCCGTGCAGCGCCTGCTCAAGGGGGTGGCGCGCGTGATGCCGCTGCGCACGGAACTGGCCCTCGTCTGGCTGGGCCTGGCGCTCGTGCCCCTGACGGGCTCGATGATCACGGAACCGGCCGCCATGACCCTGGCCGCGCTGATGCTGGCGCCGCAGATTTTTCGCCCGGGCATCCCTGAATGGCTGAAATATGGCGCGCTGGGCGTGCTGTTCGTCAACGTTTCCATCGGTGGCACCTTGACCTCGTACGCGGCGCCGCCCGTGCTGATGGTGGCCACCACATGGAACTGGGACAGCGCCTACATGGCCAGCCATTTCGGCTGGAAGGCCGCCATCGCCGTGCTGCTCAACGCCACGGGCGTGAGCATCCTGCTGCGCAAATATCTGCACAGCAATACATCCGGCATCAAGCCGAAAGTGGGCGAGGCGGAAGCGCCGAAAGTGCCGCTGGCCGTCAGCCTCGTGCACATGATCGTGCTGGCCGGCGTGGTCACGCTGGCGCACCATCCCGTGCTGTTCGTCGGCCTGTTCCTGTTCTTCCTCGGTTTCGTGCAGGCGTACGAGCGCTACCAAAGCCCGCTAATCCTGAAAGAGGGCTTGCTGGTCGGCTTCTTCCTGGGCGGCCTGGTGGTGCTGGGCGGCATGCAGCAATGGTGGCTGCAGCCCATCGTTTCCAGCCTGAAGCCGCTGGCCCTGTTCTTCGGCGCGCTGGGCTTGACGGCCATTACGGACAATGCGGCCCTGACTTACCTGGGCTCGCTGATCGTCGGCATGACGGACGAAGCGAAATACATGCTGGTGGCGGGCGCCGTGGCCGGCGGCGGCCTGACCGTCATCGCCAACGCACCGAATCCGGCCGGCGTGGCCCTGCTGCGCCGCGGCTTCAAGGATGAGTCGATCGGCGCCGTCGGCCTGCTGGCGGGCGCCCTGCTGCCGACGGCCGTGGCGGCCCTGGCCTTCCTGGCCCTGTAATTGCATCACGGGGCGGCTGCCGGCCGCCCCTGTTCTCCCTCGGTTTCCTTCCTCAGTTTCCTTCCTCAGTTGCCCTCGTACACGAGGAAGTGCAGCCGGTCATAGAACAGGCTGTAGGCATAGTCGAACGTGCCCACGCTGCGAAAACCCATGTGCAGATACACTTGCAGCGCTTCGCTCTTTTCCCACACCGTCAAGGTGATGCGCGCGCAGCCCTTGCGGCTGGCCAGGTCGCGGATCTCATGGAACATTTGCCGGAACAAGCCCTGCCCCCGGTATTTCTCGTCGATGGCCAGGCTGCTGACGAAACAGTCGTCGGCGCGCGCATGCGCGAGCACGAAGGCGTCATATGCATCGTCGAGCGCCTTCATGTCGTCGCGGTAATACGAGACGGCGCCGCAAGCCTGGAACTCGGCCATCGTCGCGGCCGTGAAAAAACCGATGAAGCGCTCGTCCTCGTCATGCAGGCCGTGGATATGCGCCAGATACGGGTCGATGTTCTGCCGCCGCTGCAGTTCGACGAACTGCAGATTGAGCTTATTGCCGAACGAGCAGTATTCGAGGTAACTGGTGGCAAACAGCAGCTTTGCCATGCGGTTCTTCGCCTCGTCGCCCAGCAGTTCGCCCGGCACCAGCCTGAGCGGCGCGTGCGACAGCAGGCCCGCCTGGCCTTCCTCATCGGGCGCGGCCACGTCGCTGGCCACGGGCAGGCGGCTGGCATGGCGGCCCACGGTGGGACGCCAGAAATTACCGGCGGCAATATGCTGCGAACGGTGGGCCAGCAGGTAGCGGCAAAAGACGTCATTCACGCGGTCCAGCTGCGGGTCGTCCGACAGCACCGAGTAATAGTGGAAATGGTCGATTTCCGCCCGCAGCTGGGCCGCATACGCCATGCGCGGCACTTCCTCGATGTCGAACACATCGACGATATTGACCAGGCTCAAAGGATCGTCCAGCTGCCAGTCGATTTCATCGAGCCTGGCCACGCAGCGCGCATAGGCGCGCCGCTCTTCGTCGCTCAGGGGGATGTGCATATCGGTAATGATATCGTCCAGCAAACGCATGCCGCGGATGCCGCCCGCCACCGCTTCGCGCACGCCGTCATACAGCACGCAATAGCGCTGGTAGAACTCGGCATGGCTGAGCAGGGTCACACCCAGGTTTTTCTTCCATTCGGCATAGAACTGGCCGAACAGCCGCGCCTCGAATTGCGGGCAGGAACGGGGAATCTCGCCGTCGATACCCGCATAGGCGAGATTCACATTGCGCTGGATCACGCGCAGCGCCGCATCGTTCTTCTTGGCGATCAGCATGCCCGTTTCATCGAGAAACAGATTCATCCAGCTCACATGCCGGCGCGCTTCGCCGTCGCCGTCCCTGTCCCTGTCCCTGTGCTGGAAATAGTCGGGCACTTCCGGCTTCATCAGGAAAATCGTCGCCGGATTATGCGGGATCGTATCGACATCCATATACATGCCGCCGTATTCGCACATGATGAGGATGCGGAAATAATCGGACAGGGTGGCGAAGTAGCGCTGCGTATGCAGGGTGTCGAGCAGGTCGAAGCGGGCCGGCGCGAAGTCCAGCGCCAGCGCGCGCAGCGAGTTGATATGCAGGGTCGTGCCGCCGATGGCGTAGCGGCCTATCGTGTAGCGCCCGGCGCCGCCCGTGGGGCTGAAGCGCTCGTCATTGCGCAGCTGCTGTGCATCCCAGGCCCACAGGATGGAGACATACGGCGCGCCGCCGTTGTGCCGCACGTCGTCCAGCGCCGCGCCCCACTGCCCGATGGCGTCGCAGGCGATGGCCGGCAATGGTCCGCCCATCCAGATGCGGTGCAGGTAGCGCTCGTCGTCGCCGAGCGCGCGCGTGGGGATGCAGCTGAGCGAGGAACAGCTTGCCGCATTGAAATGGTTGAAGTTCAGGGCGACGAAGCTGCGCAGGGCGGCGATGCCCGCCTGGTGCTCCGCGGCCAGCTGTTCCAGGTCGCTGCCGGCGGGACGGACGTCGGCCAGGGTGATGTAATCGAGTTTCAGCCGGTTGATGCGGAACTCGTATTCCAGGTTGAAAATCTTTGCTTGATCGTGTTTCGAGGCCAGGTCATCTATTTTCATGAGCGCACCATTTTCCGCAGGAGAGTGTCAATAAGCTTCACAGGGGGTAAATCCACGTCAACAACATGCGCAGCGTTGCGCCATCAGTGCCGGGCCAGCCGCACCTCGCTTTCCCGGCCCCCCGCCATGCCCCGCGTAAACAGCAGCAGGCAGGCGGCAATGACCACGATGACGGGGACATTCAGCAGCGCATACGTTTCCAGCGCATAGCCGAAGCGCTGGCACAGCACGTTGTACAGCTGCAGCCAGGCGGACAGATAAATGCAGTACAGCAAGCTCATGGCGGCCGTCGTCAGTGTCATCGACTCCTTGCTGGCCGTGATCGCGCTGCGGATCAGGGCGCCGTTGAACAGGCCGAAGCCAATGGAATAGATAAACATGCAGGCGGCAAACACATCGGCGTGATGGCGGCCCGCGCCCGCGCCCAGCATGCCGGCCGCCGCGATCAGCCCGCCCAGGCGCAGCAGGTAGACGAGGGGGAAATCCTGCCGCAGGCGCTGGATGGCGATGCTGCTGAGCACAAAGCCGGACAGGATCACGCATTGCAGGGCGATATACGTGGCGTAGGAGGCGCCCATCTCCTGCAGCACGAAGATGGGCGAAAAGCCGATCCAGGCCGTCAGGGGCACGGTGGCCAGCCCGGCCGTGAACATGCCGAACATGAAGCGCCGATTGCTGAAAATGGCCGCGTAGCTGCGCACGATGGCGCCCAGCTCCAGCCGCGCCACCGCCGCCGGCGCGCGCGGCATGGTCTTGAACAGGCCCAGCAAGGACAGCAGCGCCAGCAGGCCGGAAAGGAAAAACACGTAGCGCCAGTCCAGCCGGCTGATGATGGCGCTGCCCAGGATGGGACCGGCCAGGGGCGCGAGGATGGTGGTGCTCGACAGGATGCTGCTCAGCTTGACGGCCGCCATGTCGTCGAACAGTTCATGGATCATGGCATAGCCGACGAAGATGAAGCAGCAGCCCATGCCCTGGATGAAACGCAGCACGAGAAATTGCTCGATCGAGGCGGCAAACGGCACGGCCAGCGTGGCCAGCAGGAACAAGGCATTGCCGGTCAAGACGAGCTTGCGCTTGCCGATGCAGTCGGCCAGCGGCCCCAGGAAAATCTGCAGGGAACTGCCGCCCAGCAGATACAGGCTCAGGGACAGGGGAACGAATTTGTTCTCCGCCTGGAACTCGCCGACGATGCCCAGCATCGCCGGCATGATCATGTCATTGGACAGATAGATATTCAGTTCAAAGACGAGAAAAAACGCAAAAAACCACAGCAACTGCTTGGACTTGATGGACATGGCGCGTTCCGTAACGTGGGTGGCTGCCGTCAGTGCATGTCGGCCGTCAGGGCATGGGACGGCCGATCAGAGTCGGCACTGAAAACGTGTACCAATTGTATACCAGTTACTATTTTTATCGCCTGTTTTTGTGATTTTTAAATACCGCAGCAATACCACTTACGAGAAACACGGCGTTTTACGACATTCGGCGCCGGGCCTGAAAAGGCTGCGCCAGCGCGCCGGCGCGGCCATGCGGCGGCGCGGCCGGCGATGCGGGGAAGGGAAAAGCGATGCGTACCAGTGCCTGCCTGCCGCCGCGCAACGCAACGTGACATGGCCCGACACGCTGTCTCAGGCGCGGCGCTGGCTGGCGAAGAAATCGAGCAGCATCTTGCTGGCGTCGGGTTTGGCCTTGTCGTTGAACGGCAGGCTGGCGTCGCCGCCGCTCCATGCATGCTCGAGATGCTCGACCTGCGCCACGCGCAGCAGCACCTGCTGGTCCACCTGATAATCGTGCAAGACGCACGCATGGGCCGGATTGCGCCCGCCCGCCGCGCCGCCGGGCAGGCGCTGCGCCGTCACCAGGGTATCGGCTGGCAGGCGGTTCACGCGCACGCACTGGCGCACCAGCTGCATCTGGTTGATGGGCCGCACCACCTTGTCGGCCTGCCCTTGCAGCAGGATGGTGGGCAGGCGGGGAAACGCGGGCTGGCGCGCCAGCACCTCATCGATGGCCGCATCGGCACGGGCCGCGGCGCCATGCTGCATCACCTGCAGCGCGCAGATCAGATTATGGCCGGCGCCAAACACGGGCCCGGAATGCAGGCCCAGCGCGGCGAACAGATGGGGATGGTTCAGGGCCACGATATGGGCCATGCCGGCGCCGGCGGAAATGCCGCAGATATAGATGCGCGCCCGGTCGATCGCATACCGGGCCGCCACCTGCTCGATGGCGCCGACGATCAGGCGCACGTCGCCGCCGCCGTCCTGCGTCAGCTTGTCGTACCACTTCCAGCAGCGGCGCGCATGCGAACGCAGCGATTGCTGCGGATACAGCACGGCATAGCCCTTGCGTTCGGCCAGGCGGTTCATGCGCGTGCCTTCGGCAAACTGCGTGGCGCTCTGCTCGCAGCCGTGCAGCATCACCAGCAGCGGCCGGCCCCGGCTGCGCATGGCGGCGCTCGGCGCCTTGTCGGGCAGGTACAGGAAATACGGCAGACGCCGGCCCGGCAACTGCCCCAGTTCCGGCAACGGCGCATAGTGGGCCGCCAGCCACTTGCCGGGCGGGGGCGCCGGGCGCTTGCGCGCACGCGGGGGCGGTCGGAGGTTCGTGGTGTAGGGCAAGCGTGTTCGAGA